>JABGZB010000474.1 GCA_018674955.1 Verrucomicrobiota bacterium
CCCCTTTGGGCATTCAAGACAGGGTTGTGTTCGGCTTGCCGCAGGTTAGCTCGGCGCAGGTGTTCGCCTTGAGCAAGACAAATGCGTTTATCTTTGGCGACTCGCCATTTAGTGGCATCTCCAGTGATTTTTACATCGCGTCTCTCAAGAAAGTGATTCCGGTGCGCTACCGAACTTTCCTTGAGGCCAAGGCCACGGTGACAGCAGATTTCAAAAAAGCAGAAAGCATCAAGCTGATGAATGAGGCGGGTGAAAAAATCCACCAATCCATCAAGGCCGGTAAGGCACTCGCGGAGGTGGGCAAGGAGAACAATCTCGCCGTGACCAAGCTTGGTCCTTTCGACCCTGTGGGAGGCGCTATCCCTGGCTTGGCCAATAAAGCCAACGCGGAAGACGTGCGCACGCAGGCTCTTGGCCTTGATGTGGGGGCAATCAGCGAGCTGATCACCAGCAGTACGGATTCATCCGACCTTGCATCCGAGGAGGCGGCGTTCGTGGTGAAACTGACCGGCAAAAATGCGGTTTCCAAGGACAAGTTCGATGCAGAGTTTGCCGGCTACCTCAAGAGCGCGCGCTCGGCGGCCGGCTCCCAATCGTACACCGCTTGGCTGGAAGGCCAAATATCTGAACTCTACAAATATTCCCTCAAGACGCGCGTCGAGGGTGAGGGTGAAATTGACGTTAAAAGCGATGACGGCGATGGCGGGTTTTACAAGCAGGGAACAACGGTGAAGCTCGTGGCCAAGCCGGCCGCCAACTTCGATTTCAAGGAGTGGTCCGGCGAGGTGACAGGCGGCACCGGCAACGCAACCAACTCGGTGACTGTTTTGCGCAACTCAAACGTCACGGCCACTTTCGTCAAGAAAGACGCCAAATAACCGGGCCTCTTGGCTCGTATCGCGACGTGGGTTCCGGTGGCAAAAATGTCATTCGACTGTTCACTCCGGATGAATCTCATTCGTGGGCTTTCCCGATCCTCCTCGAGGACGAGCATTACCTCGCGCTAGACAAAATGACCCACATGGCTGTCTCGCACAGCCCGGCATTTCCCGATCGCCCAAGTCTTTCCAAACTAATTCAGGACGCTGTCGCCGCCCAAGCTCGCTGGACAACCAAGCGCGACATTCGACACCTTTGGTTTGCATATCGAATCGACTTCGAGACGAGCGGCATCTCCCTGTTCTGCAAAAACAACGAAGCCCGGCAAAAGATCGGGGACTTGCTTGGAGCAAACGAGGAGAAGCGGGAGTTCCACTGCCTCGTCCATGGCACGCCGGGGGAGGAGTCGTTTGAGGTCGCCGCCAAGATCGGCTGGGTGCCGGGTCGCCCTGAAATAATGAAAGCTGGCAAGCAAGGCAAACAGGCCCGAACCCGATTCGAGATCGTCGAGCGATTCGCCGGCGTCACGTTGCTCAAGTGCCTGCCGGACACAGACCGGAAACAACAGATTCGAGCCCACTTGCAGCACGTCGGTTTGGCGCCGATGGGCGATTCTAGTTACGGCGGGGAGTTGCTGATGCTGTCAAAAATAAAACGCAATTACCGGCCACGCCGTGACGGCACTGAGCAACCGCTCATCGACCGTACTGCGCTCCATTACAGCAAACTAAGCTTCACTCACCCGATGACCGACGAACCGGTCGAGATTGAGTCGCCCTTGGCCAAGGACATGCAGGTCGCGCTAAAGTACCTCCGCAAATACGCCCCAGCGCAAACCCAGCCCAAGGACACCTGAGCAGAGTGCCGCTTGTTCACGGCGCTTGTTTTTGCTGCCTGACCTGTTCCTCCGTAAGCCGTTGTTTTTGCTTGGGCGAGGTGCTTGATTTCAGCGCCGCAGAATAAGCCGCCGAGGCTGCTTCCGCTTGGCCGGATGCCGCCAGCAACTCCCCGAGTTTCTCCTGCAGGACCGAGCTACCCTTGGTTCCGGGCAACTGCTGCAAATGCTCAATCGCCGCCTTGGCCGGTGCGCCGTTGGCTAAGCCTTGGTTTACAGACAGCAAATGAAACCATTCCAGCATCGGACTATTTTGCTGTTCCAGTTTCGCTTTCACCTCTTCCGGCGATTTCCCGAACGGCCGGTAAAGCGGGTCGCCGACAAACACAGTCTGCCACGACAGTGCACGCGACGACGCGTATCCGGCCTCGCCGAAAGTGAACCCGTCCGAAATGAGCCGCGAAAAAAACAGTGGCAAATCCGGCGTCAGTTCGAGGTACGGCTCGTAAACAGTTCCGAAAGTAGCCGTGACGCCCTTGTTAATAAACGGCCCAATCCAGCGCGCATGCGCGTCGCGGATCATTGACCCGTTGAACGAGTGCAAATGATACGCGATCGCCCCGGGCATGAACTCAACCGTTGACTCGGCAAAAACGCCCTCAACATTGATCCCATACCAACCGGCATAAAAGGCAATGTGACTCGCGGGAAAACCGACCGGCAGTGTCTCCGGTTTTTCGTCGACAACCGTGGCGAATCCGCTGCGCCGCATGATCTCGGCGACCTTCCGCAACCGGTCATCGCCGACCTTGAATTGACCGACTGAAATCCCACGCAAATCGATGTAGGCGCGGCCCCAAAGTCCGCTGCTCTCGGCGTCGACGGCCCGGTCAACCAAGCGCTTGGCCAACTCGGCGGACGGGCCGCCGAGCCGCGCCACCATCAGCACGCCGTTGGCCGGGGAGATTTGCTGGGCGTCTGCCTGCCGGAATACCGGGTTGCTCACAAACCCGAAACGTTTCGGCGCTTGGCCTAGCTGCGGCAGCATGGCGAGTTCGCTGTCCACTGAGGCCTCATTTCGTCGCAGCGGAGGAGCTGCTTGGCTACGGCCGTCTTCGTTCAAAGAGTTATCCTTGTCCACCCGTATCGGCACGCCCCAGCAGAGCACGAGGTAGCGGATCGATGCGGTTTTGCCGTCGAGTAACTTGCGCTTGGCCAACTCGGCGGCCAACGGTTGCTCAAGTTTTGTCGTGAACTCCCGCCGCGAAATCGTGTGCCCGTCCGATAACGGTAACCCGATGAGATGCCCCGCCGGAACGCCGCGCAGCTTGGCGTAATGTTCGGCAATAGCCTTGGACTCAGGCAGCGTGCTGTTGAATAGCACGGCCACACTTCCCCCTTGGCCGAGCGCGACGCACTGGGCCATTGCAGTTAGAGCAATCAAACAATTACCTTTGCGAAAAAGCGTTGGAGATTTCACCCTCACCCGGCCTGCTGCCACCTTCTCCCTGGAGGAGAAGTAAGGAGGAGAGGGAGAGCGTGTTATCAAAACAACGCCATGCAGGAAATTCTTGAAACGCTGGCCGAAAAAAATGGTGAGTACTCGTTTCATGTCATGCAGAACTTCATGCCATCGTAAGCAAACCGGACGCCGTTGGGCAACTCCGCCTCGTCACGGTCGTGGTCATAAAAACCGGTCAAGTGAGACAGCACGGTTTCGTCCGCGCCGATGCGGCGGGCCGCAGTGAGTGCCTCATCGAGCGACATGTGTGAAGGGTGTGGCTGAGGTCGAAGCGCATCGAGAATGGCCACCGATACGCCCTTGGCCGCTTCGGTGGCGAGAGGCAGAACTTCTTTGCAGTCATTGTAATAGGCCAACCGCTTGACGCCGTTATGCTCAAACAAAAAACCGAGTGAGCCCATGCCGCCGTGCGGTTGCTCGAACGGGGTGATCCGCAAATCTCCCAGTTCAAACGGCCCTTCGATGAGATGCGGTTCCGGCTTGAAATAACCACGGATCATCGGTCCCTCGAACGCATATGGATAAACCCGCCGCAGGTCGCGCATCGTCTTGTCGTCGGCATAAATCGGCAGAGGTCGGTCTCCGTTAATCGCGCAAAATCGACGGCAATCGTCCAGCCCCATGACGTGATCCGCGTGCGAGTGGGTGAACAGCACGGCATCGACGTGCCGGATGCCCTCACGTAAAACCTGTGTCCGCAGATCCGGCGGCGTGTCGATGAGCACGCGGATTTCGTCCGTCTCGATGTAGACCGAAGAGCGCGTTCGGTGGTTTTTCGGATTTCCTAAAAACTCCGGCGGATAATCGGCCCCGATCATCGGCACGCCCTGCGACGTGCCGGAACCGAGGATTGTCAGTTTGAATTTCACTGCGTTTTGTTTTGCGTCCGCACCGATCTCTTTCCACATTCCCTGCGTCCGCGCATGCTGACCGATCTCCGAATCAAAAACCTCGCCCTCGTCAACGACTTGGCCATCCAGTTTGGCCCGGGCTACAACTCGGTCACCGGCGAAACCGGCGCGGGCAAGTCGATTCTCATCGGCGCTCTTGGCCTCGTGCTTGGCGAGCGCGCGGACCGCACCCTCATTCGCGACGGCGGCGACCACTGCTCGGTCGAGGCAATAATCGAGGTCGCCGGGCTTGGCAAAACATTTCATACGCATCTCGGGCAAAACGGCATCGAGCCATGCGAGGAAAACCAACTGTTTCTCAAGCGTAGCTTTTCCGCTTCCGGCAGCAACCGGCAGTTCGTCAACGGCTCGCCAACTACGCTCAATGTGCTCGCCTCAATCGGCGAATGGCTGGTGGACATCCACGGCCCTCACGACCACCAATCCCTGCTCAAGACCGCGCGGCAACTCGAGATACTTGATGCTTACGGCGGGCTTGGGAAACAGAGGGACGATCTCGCAGCGCTCGTCGATCTGCGGGCTGCCTTAGCCTCGCAGAAAGCCAACTTGATCGTCGATGAAGATGCGTACGCCCGCGAGTTGGACTTGCTGCGCTTTCAGGTCAGCGAAATCGAGGCCGCCCAACTCGAGGCGGACGAGGAGCCGGAACTCGAACAGGCCTTTCAACGGGCAACCCACTCCACGCGCTTGGCCGAGTTGGCCGTCGAGGCGGGCGAACTCATCGACAGTGGCGAACCGAGTGCGACCGACTTGACCGCCGCGCTTGGCCGCGCCTTGCAGGAGATGGCAGGAATCGATGCTGGGGCGGAGTCGCTGCTCGCCGAGCAAACCACGATTAGCGGGCAGTTGGCCGACTTGGGCTCCGCCATGGCTGATTACGCCGAGCGGTTGAGCCTCGACCCGGCGCAGATGAAAAGTGTCGAGGAACGGTACAACCTTGTGCAGACGCTCAAGCGAAAGTACGGATCGACCTTGGCCAAGGTGATCACGTTCGGTGATGGCGCTGCCATGCGCCTGGCCACGCTGGAGAGGCGCGACGAGGAGTTGGCCCGGTTGAACGCGGAGGCGGCCAAGCTCGACGAACAAATCCAAACTCTTGCCCAAGCGCTGAGCACCGCGCGCAAGGCGATCGTACCCAAGCTCGTCGCGGAGGCGGAACGGCAGTTGAACGACTTGGGCTTTTTGCAGTCCCGCTTCGATGTGGAAATCATCGACCCGAGCGAACTTGGCCAAGCGAAGGAGGCCGTGTCGCGAACCGGTTTTGACCAGATCGAGTTTCTGTTCGCGCCAAATCCCGGCGAACCGTTCAAGCCACTCAAGTCCATCGCGTCGTCCGGCGAGATGGCGCGGGTGATGTTGGCGCTCAAGACCGTGCTCTCCACGCAGGACAGCATCCCGGTGCTGGTGTTCGACGAAGTGGACTCGAACGTTGGCGGCGAAACGGCTGCGGTGGTCGGCGAGAAAATGAAACAAATCGGGGGCAATCGCCAAGTCCTCTGTATCACGCATTTAGCCCCTGTGGCAGCGGCGGGGCACCGGCATTACCTCGTATCGAAAGAGGTCGTCGAGGGCAGAACTCTGACTCGCGTCACCCAACTCGACGGCGAAAGTCGCGTGGAGGAATTGACCCGGATGCTCGGCGGTGGAGGCGCTGCCGCCCGCCAACACGCCGAGGAACTGCTTTCTTGAGGAAATCCTAACTCTCAAATCCAAAACAAATCCCAAATTCGAAAATAACAATCTTTGCTAATCCGTGAAATCCGTGTCTCATTCAAGCTGATTCCTCCAAAAAACGCTTTCATAGTTCGAACGAACACCGTAAGCTATGTGCTCCCGTGAATCGCGGGGGGATTCCCATTTCTATGAACAGTTACGACATAGCCGTTATTGGCGGCGACGGCACAGGCCCGGAGGTCACCCTGGAAAACATCAAGGTACTCGATGCCGCCGGGCAGAAGTTCGGCTTCAAGCTCAATTACACCGAGTTTGACTTCGGCGGCGAACGCTACATGCGCACCAACGAGGCGTTGCCCGACAGTGCGGCGGATGACTTGCGGCAGTTCCCGTCCATCCTGCTCGGGGCGATCGGGCATCCCGATGTCAAGCCGGGCATCCTTGAGAAGGGCATCCTGTTGCGACTGCGCTTCGAACTCGAGCAGTACATCAACCTTCGCCCTGTCAAGTTGTTCGACGAAAGGTTCTGCCCTCTGAAGGGTAAAAAAGCCGAGGACATCGATTTTGTTGTTGTGCGCGAAAACAACGAGGGGCTGTACACCGGTTCCGGCGGGTTTGTGTTCAAGGGTACGCCGCACGAGATCGCCATCCAGGAAAGCGTGAACACCCGGCGAGGTGTCGAGCGCTGCCTGCGGTACGCCTTTGAGTACACGCGCAAGCGCAACAAACGAAAGAACCTCACACTCTGTGGCAAGACCAACGTGCTGACGTATGCGTTCGACCTGTGGGAACGCGCGTTCCACGAGATAGGCGATGCCGACTACAGCGACATCAAACGCGACTACGCCCACGTTGATGCCACCACGATGTGGTTCGTGAAGAACCCGGAGTGGTTCGACGTCATCGTGACCGACAACATGTTCGGCGATATCATCACAGACCTCGGCGCGATGTTGCAAGGTGGCATGGGCATCGCCGCCGGCGGTAATCTCAACCCCGAGGGTACCAGCATGTTCGAGCCGATCGGCGGCAGCGCCCCGAAGTACACCGGCCAAAACGTGATCAACCCGCTGGCCGCAATCTGCTCCGGCGCACTCATGCTCGAGACAATCGGTGAAGACGAGGCGGCCAAGGCCATCGAGGATACCGTCATCAGCGTCACCCGCGAAAAAATCAAGGACTTGGGCGCAGGCCGAATGGGCTACTCCACCACAGAAGTAGGCGACTTGGTCGCCTCGGCCCTGTAGGTTCAAGCACCACACAATTCCAAGGGCCGGCAAATTACCGGCTCTTTTTTGTACCCTTGACCAAGCGGGGTTGCGTCTTGGCCAAGTGGCTCTTATGCTGCTGCCGCCCCTTGGCTGATCGATCAACCGTAATCTCATGGAAAATACCGGTACATTTTTGACAACGCTGGATTTTGTCGTTTTCTTCGGCTCTCTGCTTGGAGTTATGGCGCTTGGCCTCTGGGCCGGGCGTAATGAATCCACCTCGAAGGATTACTTTTTAGCAGGCCGAAATGTTCGGTGGTGGGGTGTGGCCGGCTCCATTTTTGGGTCGAATATTTCAGCCAACCACATGGTGGGAATGATGGGGGTCGGTTTCACGCTGGGCTTCGCCGAAAGCCATTTTGAGATTACAGCCATCGGCGGGCTGTTGCTCCTGTGCTACTGCTTTTTGCCGGTCTACCGGAAGCTCAATATCTACACGCTTAGCGATTATTTGAGTCGCCGTTATGACGACAAGAGTCGGGTGGCTTATTCCGTTATCATGGTTTTGATCATTACGATGGTCATGATGCTGCCAGCATTTTATATCGGATCGAGGTCAGTGAACTTTTTGCTGGTCGACCAAGTGCACATCAACGAAGTGCTAAAGGCCAGCGCGGGCGGCGAGGCGCAGACCATTCAGATTGACAAGACATACTACATACTCGGTGTGCTGATCATGGCGCTGGTGACCGGCGTGTACACGATCGTCGGGGGATTAAAGGCGGTGATTGTGACGGATGTTTTGCAATCGGTTCTCATGTTGGCCGGAGCGCTGATCGTGGCTTGGTTCACATTTAACAGCGTTGAGATTGGCGGTTGGGACGGCATGCGCGCGTTGGACGCTAAGGGTAAGGACTTGGTCCATCTTTATTTGCCTTCGGATCATCCGCAGCGGCCGTGGAGCGGAATGCTCAGCGGGTTGATGGTGCTGCATTTTTACTACTGGGGTGCAAACCAATTCATCGTGCAGCGGGCGCTGGCAGCGAAGACCGATAAAGAGGCGAGGGTGGGAATCATCACCGCCGGGTTTGTTAAGTTGCTGATTCCGTTCATCTCGATCGGTACTGGCATCGCGGCGTACTACGTTTTCGCCGATAGAATGCCGGGAGTACAGGTGGACGGCGACACGGCTTTTCCGCTCCTCTTACGCGAAGTGGTCGCCCCGGCTGGGATCGCCGGCTTGGTGGGGTTGGTTGCAGCCGGTTTGATCGGGGCCATCCTGTCGAGTGTCGACTCGATGCTGAACGCGGCTGCCACGCTGATCACGTTCGATTTTTACAAACGATTCGTCAACCCGGAAGCCACAGACAGGCAATTGATTCGGATGGGGCGGATGCTGATCGGCGTGATGGTCGTAGGGTGCGCCCTGTTGACGGTCGCTGTGTTCGACCCAAACACGAAGCAGCTCTTTTTCACCTACGTCGCGTCGCATCAGTCGAAGCTAGTTGGTGGCGTGGTGGTGGCTTTTGCTGTCGGGATGCTGTGGAAGGGGGCGACGGCAGCTGGCGGTTTTGCGTCGATCATCACTGGAGTGGTGGTTTCTTATGCGGTAGTTCCTGTTTACGAGGTGACGCTCGGGAAGACCGAGTTTTTCTCCAACATGTTCGGCGCGAACCTGAACTTCTTCCACGGAGTATTCGTCGCTGCAATTTTCGCCACCTTGGCCAATGTCATCGTCAGTAAAACGACACAAGCCGATGAGCAGAAATCCAGCCTGACCTTCGTCGGGTTGGGTGTGTTTACCAAGGCCAGTCTGCGAGCCTTGATCGCCAAGGTGATGCTGACTCTGTTGGTTTATGCGCTGCTTGGTTTTTTTATGTGGCGGGAAATCGCCTCGCCCTTGGTGGCGGCGTTGTTAGGGGCAGCTTGGACTTGGTCGATGTTCATCGATACAGCGCTCAAGGGCAAGGAGGGCAACCTCATTAAAGACGACAAATTTTGGGGCGGCCTGCTCGCGGCCTGTGCCGTCTTCATGCTGTTTTATTTCAAGTAAACCAAGCTGTCTTCCAAGCGCTATGCGAACAGGGCTTTCATCCGGGCCAAGCCGGTGGAGATGACCTCGAGCGGATCTTGCTCCCACAGTTCGGCGTTGAACAGTTCCAGGCTAACCGTTTTGTCGTAGCCTTTTTCCTTGAGCACGGCGATCTCTGCGGCGAGGTCGATCTGTCCCTCGCCGATCATCACCCGGTCGGGATCGGTTTGTGTCGTGGGCGCCTTGCCCGGCGCGGCGTCGTCGATGTGAAAGTGGCTGATCTTTTCGAGCGGGATTGCCCTTAAATCGTCCAGGGTGGAGTTGCTGTTCCAGTTGTGGAAGGCATCGAGGATGATGCTTGAGTCTGGGTCGTCTGTTTTCTGTACAATCTCCCACGCGTTGGCCAAACGGTCAACTGATTTGAAAAAACTGATGTACTCGAACGTCGGCTTGATGCCCTCCTCGCGGCCGATTTGCAACAGGTCACGGTAGCGCTCAGGAAGGTGTTCAGTCTCGGTTTTTTCGAGCGGCGGTGTGGCAACGATGTACGGCGCACCCAGACGGGCACACAACGCGAACCGACGACGCGCTTCGTCCTTCACCAGTTCGTACTCCCAGCCGTCCATATCGCCCCATTGGCGGATGGCGATCATGCTGGGGACGATGAGTCCGTTGTCGGCCAAAGCTTTTTCGATGTCACGCACCTCGCCGCAACGGCCGATGAAGTCGTAAACATCGTTCACCCAAAGCTCGATGCCGTCGTAGCCCGCTTGGGCGGCGAGTTCGATTTTACGGATCAGCGGCTGCGGCTTGATCGTGCTGGTGTTTAGGCAAAATTTCATGACTTTAAAATTGCCCCAAGCGGGGAGGGGAGGGATCCATGGTGAACACGCTCGCGTCGAAACAAGCTTTCATGAGTCGTAGTTTGCGATTGGCGTGTTCGGGGATGTTCCAGAGATTTACAAATTCATCAGGATCGTTGTTGAGGTCGTACAATTCGCCCTGATCGGTGCCGTGATAAACGACGATTTTCTCCCCGTGTGTGCGGAGCATAGATCCGTATGAGTGTTTGTGCGTCCATGCGTTGTAATATTCACTGAAGACATGATCGCGGTGCTGGCTAGCATCCGCTTGGCCTAGCAAGATGGGTATCAGCGAGCGGCCTTGGATGGTTTCTGGAATCTCAATATTGGCCGCCTCAAGGAGGGTCGGCGCGATGTCAATCAGCTCCATGAGGCAGTCGGCTCGTAGGTCAGTTGCGAATCGGTCTTTCCACGAGAAGATCAGCGGCACACGGACGGCTTCGTCGTAAAAGTGAGGTCCCTTGAGGTACACGCCGTGGTCGCCAAGCATCTCGCCGTGGTCGGACATGAAAATGACGATCGTGTTTTCCAGTTGGCCGGTTTCCCCGAGTGCGGCGACCATCCGGCCAACCTGTTTGTCGATCAACTCGACCATAGCGTAGTAGGCAGCGGTGACCTCCCGTTTGTCACGATCGGTCATTTTGGTGATGTCGTATCCCCCGGGATCGTTGTGGGTGAACTTTCCGTCGAGTTGCTGGTAAGTGGTCTTGGTTTCGAGTTCGCCCGGTTTGACCTTGGGCAGTGGCATGTCGTCGGGATTGTATCGGGCGAGGAATTCCTCCGGCGGGTCAAAGGGATGATGAGGCGCAAAACAGTTGTAGCTGAAAAACCAGGGAGCGCCGTTCTGCTCGTGGATAAACTCGATTGCTCTCTCGGCGCACCAAGTGGTTTGGTTGTGCTCCTCGGGGACGCCGTGCTTGATGTAATCCGTCGATGCGCCGCCGTAGAGTTCCTCCCACGATGTACCCTTGGCATGCAGCCATTGCGTGTAGGCGTTCTCGGGCCAGTCCGGCTGCGGGTGGTGCGACCAGTCAAAGACGCTGTACCCGTCGTCAATGCGTGCCTCGACGACGCCGTTGTCGCAGGTGGCGAGGTGCAGTTTGCCTCCCAAACCGCAGGTGTAGCCTGCGTCGGCGAACAGGCGGCTGACCAGTTTTTCGTTAGGAGGCAGCGCTTGGCCGTTTTGGCGGCACTTGGTCGTCCGCGGGTAACGACCGGTCATGAATGCCGCACGGCTGGGGGTGCAGACCGGGCTTTGGGCGTACGCTTGGGTGAACGCTACGCCTTGGCCAACCAAGTTGTCGATGCACGGAGTGTTGATGTGCTGGTTGCCCAGCGAGCGGATGGTGTCGTACCGCTGTTGGTCGGTGCAAATCCAGAGCACGTTGGGCCGCTTGCCGGACATGGGATCAGGCTGGAACCGGGACGCCACCTTGCTCGCGGAGTTGGTCGAGCACACGCATGTTGCCAAGAGTATCCTCCCGGGTGATCCACGGCGCGGCACCGTTTACGGCTGCAGCGAATGCCTCCGCCTCTAGCGCGTACACCGGCATGTCGGTCTTGGCCACGATAGTTTGAGCTTTCCCGCCCTTGGTCAACGTGAACGTACCGTCCCCCAGCCAAGGGTCGTTGATCGCAATTTCGCCGTTGTCGCCGGCGATGTAAGTCGTCCAGTTATTCTCCACCGTCATGCCGCAAGTGAACGTGGCCAAGGTCTTGTCGCCAAACCGCAGCACTCCCGCCGCGTAGTCATCGACGCCGAATTCGTGCAGGTGCGCAAAACAGGCGGTGTCGCTCGGTTCGCAGCCCATGACGGCGCGGGTTAAGTTGACGCAGTAACAGCCAACGTCCATCAGTCCGCCGCCGGCCTGGGCAGCTTGGTAGCGCGCATCACCTTCCAGTGCCTCACGGGTGAATGAAAAGTTGGAGCGGATCAACTTCACTTGGCCAAGCGCACCGCCCCGGACCATTTCGATAAGCTTTTGAACTGCCGGGAGCGTGCGGTACATAAATGCCTCGACGAGCAGTTGGCCGGTTCGCTCGGCGGCGGCGAACATGGTCTCGGCCTCGGTGGCATTGCGGGCGATCGGTTTTTCGCAGAGAACATCCTTGCCGGCCTCCATCGCCTTGATCGACCACTCGGCGTGCAGTCCATTGGGCAGCGAAATATAAACAGCGTCCACATCGGGATCGTTGATCAGCGCCTCGTAACCCGCGATGCCACGGCCGCCGTGCTTTGCGGCGAATGAGTCGGCTGTTTCCTGTCGCCTGGAGCCGGATGCAACGAGAATGCCGTTGGAGGTGCGCTTGAGATCCGTGGCGAGTTTCTCTGCGATCATGCCCGTTCCGAGAATACCCCAGCGTAATGGTTGAGTCATAATATTGCCCCTTAAAGTCGGGAGGCGACGAAAAATGCCAATCCACAAGCCTCTCGACAAGATGAATCCAGCGTAAAAAGGTCGAAATACAAGAGGATCATTTTGATTTTTTTACTTTTGGTAGGTTGACCGCAGCGAAGGTTTTTGATAATAGATACTTCTTTTAGCAGATAAGCGGAGGAGTTTATTTTGCAGCAACCAGTACAAATTTGGCTCGGACACGACTCGGGGTTGAGTTGGTAAAGTAGTAGGGAAACGGCCCAATGGGACTTGAATTTCATATTTACCTTAGGGATTTGCGTGTGCGTTACACCAGTAACACACGCAAGCTCAGCATGATTCTAAAAGTGAAACACCCCGCTTGGTCCAAGATCGAGAGAGGCATTAACCCGCCGCCCAAGCCGAGTATCCTGAAATTTTTTGCTCGAGTAGTTCAAGCCCAAAGCTACGAGGAGGTTGAGTTATTCGCCTTGGCCAAGCGCTGGAAACCCAGCCCAAACACAAATCGCCCGCATGATCTCTTGCTTCCTCCTGCCGAGGCAATACCGATTCTTGGCGAGCGCGAGTATAACCGGCGCATGGAGGCTGCCTACGAGGCCAACAAGCCGGACTACCAGCACAAGCACTACAAGGCAGTGCTTCCGATGGGCACTGCCGAGGTGTCAGAATCAGATCAAGAGCAAGAAGCGCAAACCATCATCCACGCCAGTTAAGGCCGAGCTTCCTCAGTTGGTTTTCTTCCATTGCAAATTGAATGCTGTGAGTTTTTGTCGTTCGTTTATCTCCCTGCTTGGTTTGTTTGCATTGAGTGAGTGCAGATCGTTGGGCACACAAAGCCAACCCAACGTCGTATTGGTGCTCACCGACGACCAGGGCTACGGCGATGTTCGTTCACACGGCAACAAGCTTATCGATACGCCGATTCACGATCGGATCGCGGCGGAGGGCGTTCGCTTCGATCGGTTCTTTGTCAGCCCGGTTTGTGCCCCAACACGAGCCAGTTTGCTCACGGGCCGCTATCACATCCGCACCGGGGTGCATGGCGTGACACGCGGACATGAAATTATGCGGGCGGACGAGGTCACCATCGCCGAGCTGCTGAAAGGCGCGGGGTACGCGACAGGCGCATTCGGCAAATGGCACAACGGCTCGCAGTACCCCCATCACCCGAACGGTCAAGGATTTGATGAGTTTCTTGGCTTTTGTGCTGGGCACTGGAACAATTACTTTGATACCTCCCTCGATCGCAACGGTACGATGGTGAAGTCGGATGGGTTTATCATCGATACGCTGACAGATGCGGCAATTGAGTTTATCGAGCTGAACCACAAGCGCCCGTTTTTCTGCTACATCCCCTACAACACGCCGCACACTCCCTGGCAGGTCCCGGAGCGGTATTGGCGAAAATATCAGGCCAAGGGCATCGACGATCCCGCAATCGCCTGTGCCTATGCGATGTGTGAAAACATCGACGACAACATGGGCCGCGTCTTGGCCAAGCTCGAGGAACTCAAAATAGCAGACGACACCATTTTTATTTATCTCTCGGACAACGGCCCAAACACCGACCGCTACAACGCCGGCATGAAGGGCCGCAAAGGCAGCGCCCACGAGGGGGGCGGGCGAGTGCCATTTTTTGTTCGGTATCCGCGCCGGATTTCACCCGGGAAAGTCATCAAGCCCATCGCGGCCCATATAGACCTGTTGCCGACACTCATGGAATACTGCGGCGTGCGGAATTACAAAACCAAGCCGCTCGATGGGCGAAGCCTGGTGCCGCTCATTGAGAGCAAGCCAAGCGCTTGGCCAAGCCGAACCCTGTTTACCGTTTGGGGCGCCACCCGATTGCAGGACGGCCGCCGTGCCGTGCGCACCGACCGGTGGCGAGCGGTGAATGAAAAGCGAGGCTGGGAACTTTACGACATGCTTAATGATCCGTTGCAAAAACAAAACCTCGCCCAAGCCAAGCCGGATGTGCTTGCCAGGTTTAGCGCCGCTTACGGTGAGTGGTTCTCGGATGCCGCCTCCGCCGGGTTCAACCCTATCCCCATTCACGTCGGTCATCCCGCTCGGCACGAGGTGGTCCTGGAGGGGCACTATGCCTACTTGCATCCGACTCAGGGCAAGCGGGCCGATGCGAAACTGCACGGCATCAGTTACCACGGACGCTCCGGTTGGGCCAACGACTGGGTGGATAACTGGGCCAGCACAAAAGCCCATCCGTACTGGCATCTCAACATCGTCCGTAGCGGCGACTACCAGGTCGTGCTGAAATACGCCTGCGCCGAGGCCGATACAGGGAGCTTGCTACGAGTGGAGGTGGGCGGCGAGTCATTGGAAGTGGAAGTCGACAATCCGTTTCTCCCGGTGACGATTCACAGCCCAGATCGAATTGCACGCAAGGAGGCTCAGGAGCGCAGTTGGGGAAGTCTGCATGCGGGCACGGTACGTTTGGCCAAGGGCAAAACCCAACTCAGGGTTCGCGCGCTGGAGATACCTGGCGCCGAGGCGTTGGAACTAAAGGCCGTGCACCTGATTCGCCAACATTGACTTGCCCACATCGCCTGATTCCGCAGCGGTCAGGTTTAAACGATTGAAACGGAGAAACTTCCCGTGGGTCAAAGGGCTTGGCCAAGGGCGTCGTTCAGGCGATATTCACGC
>JABGZB010000475.1 GCA_018674955.1 Verrucomicrobiota bacterium
CGCGCCACGAGCATCGGCCCGTAGCCGTCGCCCATGCTCGCGCCGCTCGGCAACAGCGCGTACTCACCACACACATGCGCGTAGGCGTGGATGCTGATCGCCGAGATGTCGAGTTCTCCCCGGCTGGCCCGCTCGTTCAGGGTCTGGATGTCCTGCAGGATATGCTCGAAGTCGTAGCCGCCGTCATCGATCAGCCCCTTGGCCAGGCCGTAAAACATGAACGCGTCGTCCGGATCGGGCGAGTGCCCCAGCGTGAGTTTTCGTTTTTCCACGGGCGGGACGGTAGGGGTAGATGTGCGTTTTGTCACGCCACGCTTGTCCAGGGGTGGCCACGAAACAATCCTTCCCTATCAATGATAGTTCAGTTAGAAATCCCTCCGTACAGTAACCCATGTCCGCCGAAGTCTTCATCAGCTATGCCGCCAAGGATCGCACCCGCGTCCTAGACCTCGTCGAGCGCCTACGGACTGCCGGTGTATCGGTGTGGATCGACCAGATGGGCATCGAGGGCGCCACGATGTGGAGCGAGGAAATCGTCGCCGCCATTCGCAGTTGCAAGGTCCTCATCCTCGCCATTTCCGAAAACTCGGCCGGCTCGGAGAATGTCGTCAAGGAAGTCGCTCTCGCCTCCGAGGGGCGCAAACGCATTTTGCCGGTTTACATCGAGCAGGCCGAAATCCCGGAATCGATGGCATACCAGCTCGCTGGCATCCAGCGCATCGAGTTTTTTGAAGGTCGAGAGGATGCGGCTCAGCAGGCGGTTATCCGCGCCTTGGCCAAGCTGGGCGTGACCGTGGCAGACGATGCCAACGCCGCCGCTGCAAACACGCCGAGCTCTGCCTCACACGGGCCAAGCCATCCCAGTGGCAAAGTTGAAGCCAAGGGTGAAGCCGCCGTTTGGCTGAAAGTGGCCGGCGCAGTCGTTGGCCTCGCTGTGCTTGGCATGGCTGGGACATTCTTTTTCGGCAGCAGCACGACAACCACGCCAATGCCGATCGCGGTTGCCCAAGCGCAAACCAACACAGTCGCGCTGGCAACCCTCGACACCAATCGCGTGGTCGTTCTGCCGTTCAAGGTCATCGGCACGTCCAACGAAACCGCTGACATGGGCTACGGTTTAGTCTCGACGCTTACGAGTAAACTGCAGCCGCTTCAAAACCTCGTGGTTATCGCCAAGGAGTCGGCACGAAAATTTAAGGACAGCGAACAGTCACCGCGAGAGATCGGCCAGGCGCTGGGCGCAGGAACCATCGTGACCGGTGAGATCCAAACCGGCGGCGGAAACATTCAGGTGAATATTCAGCTCATCAATGCCAACACCGAGTCGCTGGGCTGGGGGAGCACATTCACCAAGACCAAGGACGAGTTCCTCGACATGCAAAACGAGATCGCAACCCAATTGGCCAGCGAACTCAAGGGCGGCTTGGACGCCGCCGAGGCCCAGCAACTCGCCCAAAAAGCCACCGAAAACGCCGAGGCGCAGGCCGAGTACGAGGCCGGTCGCCGCGAATGGAACCGCCGAAACAAGGAAGGTTTTGATAATGCCATCAAGCATTTCGAGAAGGCGATCGAGTTGGATCCCGACTACGCCGACCCATACGTGGGTATCGCGGATACTTACGCATTGGTCCCGTTTTATAGTTTTGGAACCCCGGAAACCACGATGCCGAGGGCGAAGAAGTACGCGCAGCAAGCCATCGAGATTAACCCAAACAAGGCTGCTGCTTATACGACCTTGGCTTGGGTAGCGCAAAATTACGAATTCGATTGGAAGTCTGCGGAAAAGAATTATAAAAAGGCGATTCAATTAAACCCCAATTACCCCACCGGACACCATTGGTATGGGGCGTACCTAGCGCATACAGGTCGCGCAAAGGAAAGTGTCCCTTTATTCATCAAGGCTGGCCAGTTGGATCCGGAGTCGATGATTATTAGGGAAGGCTTATCGGTGGGGCATTGGCTATCCGGAGATCGTGCAAAGGCGATTGAATTGATCGATCGCTCGTTCGAAAACGACCCGTACTTTCCTCCGGGAATACGTGTGAAATATGACAGTCTTTACGCGGATACTTCGCAAGAAGCGGTCGCGCACCTCGAGAAAGCAATGACAGTTTATCCCAATCAACCACTCATCCGAAAAGCCCTGTTTAAAATCCACTGGATTGCCGGGCGGCGGGAGGAGGCCAAGAATCAACTCATCGAACTGCTGGATCGATACCATGATTCGTGTGGCAGTTGTCACTTTGCGGACATGTATTTTTTGATGGGGAAGGAAGAGCATGCATACCGCTGGCTCGAAAAAGCGATCGAATCAAAGGAAAGTTTTGTTCCCATGGTTGGTGTCGATCCGAACTTAAAAAAATATCATTCACAACCCCGCTTCCGGGAATTATACAAAAAAATCAATCATCCGATGTACGTCGATGAGTAAGTCATGAGTGCCGAGGTTTTCATCAGCTACGCCTCGCAGGATCGTGCCCGCATACTCGACCTCGTCGAGCGCCTGCGCGCCGCCGGGGTCTCCGTGTGGATCGACCAGATGGGCATCGAGGGCGCCACGATGTGGAGTCAGGAAATCGTCGCGGCCATCCGCAATTGCAAGGTGCTTATCCTGGCGATCTCCGAAAACTCGGCCGATTCGGAAAACGTGGTAAAGGAAGTTGCGCTGGCATCGGAAAGACGCAAGCGCATATTGCCGGTGTATCTGGCACAGGCCGAAATCCCGGAATCGATGGCCTACCAACTCGCCGGCATCCAGCGTATCGAGTTTTTCGAGAGGCAAGAGGATGCTGCTCTGCAAGCGATCATTCGCGCCCTCTCCAAGCTCGGCATCACCGTGCACGACGAAGCCAGCGCCGCCGCCGCAAACACGCCGGGCTCTGCCTCACACGGGTCAAGCCACCCCAGTGGCAAAGTTGAAGCCAAGGGTGAAGCCGCCGTTTGGCTGAAAGTAGGCGCTGCGGTTGTTGGCCTCGCTGTGCTTGGCTTGGCTGGGATATTCTTTTTCGGCAGCAGCCCTGCACCCATGCCGCCGCTAGTCGCACTTGGCCAAGCGCAAACCAACACGACCACACAGGCAACGCTCGACACCAACCGCGTGGTCGTTCTGCCGTTCAAGGTCATCGGCAGCGCGCAAGATTCCGAGGACTTGGGATACGGCCTTGTCTCCACGCTGACCAGCAAACTGCAGCCGCTGCAAAGCCTCGTCGTCATCGCCAACGAGTCGGCCCACAAATTCAAGGACAGCGAACAGTCGCCAAACGACATTGGCCAGGCACTGCAAGTTGGGACCATCGTCACCGGCGAAATCCAGACAAGCGGCGACAAGGTGCAGGTTAACATCCGCGTGATCGACGCCAACACCGAGGCCCTCGGCTGGGGCAACACCTTCACCAAGACGAAAAACGAATTCCTCGACCTCCAGAACGAGATCGCCACAAATTTAGCCAGCGAATTGAAGGGCGGCCTCGACGCCGCCGAGGCGAAGCAGCTCGCCCAAAAAGCCACCGAGAACGCCGAGGCCCAAGCCGAATACCAAGCCGGCCGCCGCGAATGGAACAAACGCAGCAAAGAGGGATTCGAAAATGCGATTAGACATTTCGAACGGGCAATCGAACTGGATCCGAATTACGCCGACCCGTACACCGGTTTAGCGGATACCTACGGATTGTATCCATTCTACAATTTTGGCACGCCAGATGTGGCGATGCCTAAGGCCAAAGAATATGCTCAAAAAGCGATCAATCTAAATCCTAATACGGCCGGGGCAAACACTTCGTTGGCGTTTGTTTTATACACGTATGAACATGAGTGGGAGTTGGCCGAAGAACATTTCAAAAAAGCCATCCAACTAAACCCCAACTATCCAACCGGACATCACTGGTATGGAATGTATCTCATTCACATGGGAAGGGCGGATGAAGCTATTCCACTGTTGATTAAGGGTACACAACTGGATCCGAAAGCAATGATCATCAAAAATGGGCTTTCGATTGCCTACTGGTGCGCGGGTCAAAAACAGATGGCGCTGAAAACGGTTGATACACAATTTCAAATAGATCCCTATTTCCCGCCGGGAATGCACACCAAATATGGGATGCTGCTGGCGGATACATCAGAAAAAGCGGTGAAACATTTAAGTGAAGCAATCAAGGCTTATCCAAACCAACCTCTGAATCAATGGTCTCTTTCCAACGTGCATTGGGCCGCCGAAGATCGTGAATTGGCGAAGGATCAACTACTTGAGTTACACGCTCGTTTTAACGATTCGTTTAGCAAAGCCAGGTTCGCGGAATTGTATTTTATTATGGGCAAGGAGGACATCGCCTACGAGTTGCTGGAAAAAAGTATCGAAGCAAAAGAGGCGCCTGTGTATTTCACGGCCGTGATTCCCTCTATGAAAAAATTTCAGTCTCAAGCCCGATTTCGTGAGTTGTTCAAAGAAATCAATCACCCGTTGTATACCGACAAGTAATCCTCGCAATCAATGAGACAGATTGAGCGTTTACATTACATGGACAGTCTTCGGGCTGTTGCGATGTTTTTGGGTTTGGTACTCCATGCCACTGTGGTGTTCGCCCTGTGGACTAATGATGTGAATCGGCCCCATGATGAACCTTCCAGGATTCTGCATTACGCGTTTGAGTTCATTCATTTTTTTCGGATGCAGTTGTTTTTTTTGGTGGCCGGTTTTTTCTCTTTGATGGTTTGTCAAAAAGGTGGTGTAGCAAGTTTTGCGAAAAACCGATTCATGCGAATCGTGGTTCCGTTTGTACTTTGTGTCATGTTGCTCCAGCCCCTGGCGGCTGCCCAGTATCTGGTCGATGTAGTTGGCGAAAGTGAGTCGCTAACTTCCCAGTATGTCTATTTTTTGCTGAACCCGGAATACATCCTCCGGGAACAGAGATTTACCGGGAACTGGTTTTGGCATTTTTGGTTCCTGCACATGCTCATCTATTACATCGGTGCGTTCTTGATCGGGTTTGCCTTGGCAAACAAATTTAAACTGAAGTTTGGGTTCGTCTCGAGGTTGCTGGAACTGTTGAGCGGGAAATGCGGCGTCCTCATCCTGGCGCTGGTGACATTCCCATGCCTGATGTTTAGCCCGGCGTTTGGCGAGGTGCCTACGATTGGTACTGCACCGGACATGGTCATTTATTACGGCCTGTTTTTCACGATGGGCATCATGTTGTTTGCGAACCAGGCGGCCTTGGATCGTGCCGTCGGGAACATCAAGTACCACCTGATTCCGTTCATGGTTTGTGTGTGCATCCTGATTCCGCTGATCGATGAGATTCGATTAAAAACACCGCCGGAGGTGATGCTCCAAAATCTGTCGCTTTACACGGGAGTGGCAGGGGAGGTGTCGTTAATCGGGAGTTTTCCCGTGGTCCAGAACCCGTTCAACTTTACCGGATTGACCGCTTCGTTCGATTGGTATCTGATGAACATACTGCGCGCCTACACGGCGTGGTGCGGTGTGTTCCTGTTCATCGCGTTGTTCAAAAAATTCTTTTCAACGCAATCGGCATTGAGCCGGTATGCGGCAGACTCGGCTTATTTCATTTATCTCATTCATTTTCCCATTCAATTGATTATGTCGGAGCACCTCCGCGACAGCATCGAGTCATCAATCGCGTGTTTTTGGATCTGCCTGCTTGGTTCAACTGTGTTATGCGCCGTGCTTTACCATCTGACCTGTCGTGCAACGCCGATTGGGACCCTGCTTTCAGGGCGACGGTATAGTCTGTCGATCACTGAGGAGTGGAACGACTGCAAGGCGTTACTGAAAACAAGGTCGGTGCAACTTGGCGTGTTTGCGATCACGTTTGGCTTTATCGTGATAGATCAAGTGGAGAGTCAAACGGAGCGGAAGCTACTCTTCTTCAGCAGCCGAGCCGAGCCGGAGAACATCAAGGGCTATGTTACCGGAAAGTCGGCCGATGAACTTGGGGCGATTACCCGTTCGGGTGGCCGCAATGCTGTGCACATGGTGGCTTACATGATGCCCGTAGCTCGGCCGGATGAGAAAATCGCTGAGAGCGTTCAACTGCTGTTGGACGCGGGGCTGGATCCGATGAGTCGCGATGACTACGGGCAGACGCCGCTGCATTATGCGGTGCGCAACGGAAACGAGGTCGCGCTGGGCTCCCTGCTCAAGGCGGGGGCTGACCCGAACGCGGCAGACTACGAATACGGTAACACACCACTGCATTTGGCGGCGACCCTTAAAGCAGATAAGTTCATTCGCGATCTGGTGGTCGCCGGTGGTGATCCAAAACTAATTCGAAAGAACGGCGAAGATGCGGTACGAATTTATGAAAAATTTCATTCCAAACAATTCCCAACGGAGTAACCATCCCTCCGATTCCGAGTGAACACCGAAGTATTCATCAGTTACGCCTCAGACGATCGGGCGCGAATATTGGACTTGCTTGAGCGCCTGCGTGAGGCCGGGGTGTCAGTGTGGATCGACCAAATGGGGATCGAGGGGGCGACGATGTGGAGTCAGGAGATCGTCGAGGCGATCGACAACTGCAAAGTGCTGATCCTCGCCATCTCGAAGCGATCCACAAAGTCGGAAAACGTGGTGAAGGAATTGGCGCTGGCCTCGGAGCGGCGGAAGAATATCCTGCCGGTTTTCCTAGATTCATCTGGCATTCCGAAATCGATGGAATACCAGTTGGCCGGCATCCAGCGTGTCGAATATTTTGCCGGGGCAGAGGAGCAGGGGCTGCTCGCGATGATTCGTTCCATGGCCAAGCTCGGTGTGAGCGTCAGCGCCGAGGCAAGCGGCGCGGCGGCAAACGCGCCCGGTTTCATCTCTCACGGGCCAAGCCATCATATTGGGTCGAGCGGGGCCAAGATTGAGGGTGCCGGCTGGGTAAAGATTTGGGCAGCCGTAGCCGGTGTCGCGTTGTTGGCGGTTGGAATGTTCTTTTTAGGCGGCAGCAGCCAAGCGCCTGCACCGGAAGATTCGTCACTTGGCAAAACAAAGACGAATGATTTGGAGCAAACCGATCTCTTGGCCGATCCTGTACAGTTGGATACGAACCGAGTGGTAGTGCTGCCATTCAAAACGATCGGCACTTCGGGAGAAACGGCCGACCTTGGCTACGGCTTGGTCTCGACGCTAACTAGCAAGCTGCAGCCGCTGCAAAACCTGACCGTTATAGCCAAAGAGTCAGCGCGGCAATATGAGGACAGCAAACTGCCTCCGAAACAAATCGGCAAGGCGCTCGGCGCAGGCACAATCGTGACCGGTGAAATCCAGACTAGTGGTAATAAGGTACAGGTCAACATCCAGCTGATCAACGCGAACACTGAGGATCTCGGCTGGGGCAGTACCTTCACAAAATCTAAGGACGAGTTTCTGGACATGCAAAACGAGATTGCCACCAAACTCGCTAGTGAATTGAAGGGAGAACTCAATGCCAACGAAGCGCAACAGTTGGCTGAAAAAGCGACCGACAATTCCGAGGCACAGGCGGAGTACCAAAGCGGTCGCCGTGAATGGAATAAGCGCAGCTTGGTCGGTTTCGCCAATGCGATCAAACATTTCGAACGCGCCATTGAGCTTGATCCGGACTTTGCCAACCCCTACGCCGGGCTAGCCGATACGTACGGGTTATTGCCCTCATATAATATGGAGCCAGCTCTCGAAGTCATGCCAAAGGCCAAAGTCAACGCCGAGAAGGCGATTGAGCTCAACCCGAAATTGGCCGAAGCCTACGCCTCATTGGCTTGGTATCAGTTATCCTTTGAATTTGACTTGAACGGAGCAGAAGAGAATTTCAAGAGGGCGATACGGCTAAACCCAAATTACGCGACGGCATATCATTGGCATGGGATCTTATTCTACGTATCCGGTGAATTGAACCAGTCGATTACCCTTCTAAAAAAGGCGTTGGAACTGGAGCCTACGTCGTTGATCATCCCATCCAACTTGGGCAACGCCTATAAATTGGATGGTCAATTTGATTTGGCGATGGAGGCATGTGAAATCGCGTTCAAGGTGAACCCCAACTTTCCACCGGCTATTCACTACCATTCATACTGTCATGACAATTACCAGGATTCCATCGACCGGTTAACCAAATCGATTGAGGCTCATCCTGCTATTCCCATGACAAGGCGTGATTTGTTTCAATTCTACCTGAAAGTAAAGAATGTAGACTTGGCGAAGGATCAGTTGATTTATTCATTGGAACATTTTCAAGACACGATGACTGTGGGTTTTGCGGAGATGTACGCTGGGTTGGGGCGATATGATGAAGCGATCCGATGGTTGAAAAAAGGGATCAAAGCAAAGGAATCTAGCGTGCTGTATGTCCTAACTGCTTTTGAATTTCCGGATGAGTTTAAATCGGATCCCCGTTTCGTTGAGTTAATGAAATCGATCAACCACCCGTTGTATGTGGAGGAATAGTTTTTGAGCGCTGAAGTTTTCATTAGTTACGCCTCGGAGGATCGGGGGAGAATTCTGGATTTGGTGGAGAGCCTGCGTGGTGCGGGCGTTTCCGTATGGATCGACCAGATGGGGATCGAGGGAGCGACGATGTGGAGCCAAGAGATCGTGGAGGCGATCGACGGCTGCAAGGTGTTAATCCTCGCCATCTCGCAGCAATCCACGGAGTCGGAAAACGTGGTGAAGGAGTTGGCACTGGCCAGTGAGCGGCGGAAGAAGATTCTGCCGGTGTGTTTGGAATCGTCCGGCATCCCGAAGTCGATGGAATACCAATTGGCCGGCATCCAGCGGGTGGAGTATTTCGAGGAAGAAAAGGAACAGGGACTGCAGGCGATGATCCGCTCCTTGGCCAAACTGGGCGTAACGGTCAGCGACGAAGCCAGCGAAGAGGCGGCCAAGGCGCCCGGATTTGTTTCGCACGGCCCAAGTCATCATACAGGGTCGACCGGAGTAAAGCGCGAGAGTGCGGTTTGGCTGAAGGTGGTGGCCGGCGTGGCGATTTTGGCGGTGCTGGGACTAGCCGCGGCACTCATCATGGACAGCAGCCCGGCACCCGCGCCCGGCCCGTTTGTGCTTGGCCAAGCACAAACGAACACGACCAAGCAGATGCAGCCCTTGGCCAAGCCGGTGACGCTGGACACCAATCGGGTGGTGGTGCTGCCGTTTAAGGTGATCGGAGCATCCAAGGAATCCGAGGACTTGGGCTACGGCCTGGTCTCCACGTTGACAAGTAAACTGCAGCCGTTAGATAACCTGACGGTGATCGCGAACGAGTCGGCGTTAAAATTCAAGGACAGCACGCAGTCGCCGAATGAGATCGGTCAGGCACTGCGCGTGGGCACGATCGTGACCGGCACAATTCAGACCGGGGGAGACAAAGTGCAAATCAGCATTCGCGCGATCAATTCCAACTCGGAGGAGGTGAACTGGAGCGGTGTGTTTGATAACGAGATCAACCAGTTTATCGACCTACAAAACGAGATCGCGACCGAGTTGGCGACGGAATTAAAGGGGGGCTTGGCCGCTGCGGAGACACAGCAACTGGCACAAAAGGCGACCACCAAGCCTGAGGCGCAGGAGCAATATCTGGCTGGCCGCCGAGAGTGGAACAAGCGCACCTTTGAGGGATTCGAAAATGCCATTAAACATTTTGAGAAGGCGATCGAACTCGACGCCGGCTACGCCGATCCATACGTCGGCCTATCTGATGCGTATTCTTTGATGGTGTACTACAACTACGCCACCCGGAACGAGGCCATCCCGAAGTCCAAACAGTACGCTGAGACGGCGAAGGATAAGAATCCGAATTTAGCCAAGGCCTATACTTCGACAGGTTGGATATTGCATATGTTTGAACGCGACTGGAGCGGGGCGGAGGAGAATTATAAGAAGGCTATTGAGTTAAATCCAAACTACGCAACCAGTCGCCAGTGGTATGCGCTTTACCTCATTAACGTCGGCAGGAAAAAAGAGGCACTTGAGATGGTAATAAAAGCGGAACAACTGGATCCCACTTCAATGATCATCAAGTCTGTCTTGGGGCTCCAATATCAAGGTGTTGGCGAAGAAGAGTTGGCTTTGAAATTCTCCAATGAAGCCCTGAAAATGTCTCCGTTATTCGGGGGTGCATTGAGAACAAAATATATCCTACTGGATACGGAGGACATCGACGAAGGAATCGCGAAATATCAGGAAGCGTTGAAAATTAATAAAGACCCAATCGACCCAAGAATGGGCCTGCTGAGGTTGCATCTAAAAAAGGGAGATCAGCGGGCAGCTTTGAATGAGTTCGCTGAGATAATCGGTTATCCCAAGGTAACGATTGAACAATGCGGCATCGTGGCACAGATGTATTATTATCTTGGGAAAAAGGAAATCGCATATCATTGGCTGGAAAAAGCGATGGCAAACCAAGAACGTGTGGCAACCGAGATGGCAGCCGCCACGGAGTTTGTGGAGTGGCAGAAGGAGCCTCGCTTCCGTCAGATGTACAAAAAAATAAACCACCCGATGTATGTCGACAAGTAAGTCATGAGTGCCGAGGTTTTCATTAGTTACGCGGCGAAAGATCGAGAGCGAGTAGCCAAACTGGTCGAGGGACTGCAACAGGCCGGGGTGTCGGTGTGGATTGACATGGCGGGTATCGAGGTGGCGGCGATGTGGAGTAAGGAGATCGTCAGTGCCATTCGCGAATGCAAGGTGCTGCTGCTGTCCATCTCCCCGCATTCCACCGAGTCCGAAAACGTGGTCAAGGAACTGGCCCTGGCCAGCGAGCGCAAAAAAACGATCATCCCCATCTACCTCGAGCCGGCAGTGATTCCCGAGACGATGGAATACCAACTCGCCGGCATCCAGCGCGTCGAGTTTTTTGAGGGACGAGAGGATTTGGCCCTACAAGCAGTCATCCGCGCCCTGTCCAAGCTGGGCGTCACCGTGGCGGACGAGGCCAGCGCAGCAGCAGCAGGAGCCTCAAATATCGCAGCGCACGGCGCGGGCCACTCTTCCGGCAAAGCCGAAACCAAGGGTGAAGCCGCCGTTTGGCTGAAGGTGGCCGCTGCGGTTGTTGGCCTTGCTGTGCTTGGCTTGGCCGGGATGTTTTTTCTCGGCAGCAGTACGACGACCGCGCCGCTGCCGCTTACGGTTGGCCAAGCGCAAACCAACACGCCCACACAGGC
>JABGZB010000075.1 GCA_018674955.1 Verrucomicrobiota bacterium
CAAACTGTACGCACTCAAGGGCGACATCGTCGCTCGCGGCGTCAAATCGGTGCTTGGTTTCGATATGCCGGCTTTTGAAAAACGGCGCTTCCAGCACGGCGCAACATCGGTCGATTCTCTCCGCGAAAACATACCCGCTCGTGAAGGGCAGCTTCGCAAGAAATTCCTCGAGCTTTATTCCTGACCCCTCCGCAGCGACCGGCTTGGTTTATCCGGAAACGCCCGCAGCCCGCAGCCGATGGATCATCGGGCAACGCGGCCAGAAGAACCCGCTCGACCCGAGACGCCCCTACGCTTGGCTGCTAGAGAAAGAGCTCGACGCCGACGGCAGCCTTGTCAATGGCCTGACAATTTTTCTCACCAACAAGGAATGCCCGTGGCATTGCCTGATGTGTGACCTTTGGCAGAACACCCTCGACGAAACCGTGCCTAAAGATGCCATCGCAGGGCAGCTCGACTTTGCGCTTGGCCAAGCAGAACGCCAGTGCGGAGGCTTGGCCAAGCTGCAGCAAATCAAACTGTACAACGCCGGCAGTTTCTTTGACTGCCAAGCCATCCCCGAAGCCGAAGACGCCGCAATCGCCGAGCGCTTGGCCAAGTTTGACCGCGTCATCGTCGAGAGCCACCCGGCATTAATGGGGGATCGTTGCCTACGGTTTCGCGACCGACTGGGCGGCCAACTCGAGGTCGCGCTTGGCCTCGAGACCGTCCATCCCGAGGCGCTTGAAAAACTCAACAAGCGAGTCACGCTCGAGCAGTTCCGAGCCGCCGCCGACTTCGTCACAAAAAATAATATGGCACTGCGCGCCTTCGTTTTACTCCAACCGCCGTTCGTCCCGAAAGACGAATCCGTCGAGTGGGCCAAGCGTTCCGTCGATTTTTCACAAGACTGCGGAGCGACGGTCACAGCGCTGATCCCTACCCGAACCGGCAACGGCGCGATGGATCGGCTTGCCGCCGCTGGCCAATTCAGCGAGCCAACGCTTGGCCAACTGGAAGACGCGATAGACTACGGTGTTGGCCGGGCGCGCGGCCGTGTTTTCGCCGACCTCTGGGATCTCGAGCGGTTCTCGAGTTGCGCCGATTGTTTCCCCAAACGCCAGTCCCGCTTGGCCAAGCAAAACGACACCCAGCAAATCTCTCTCCGGGTCACTTGCCCAAGCTGCCGTTGACCCCTATCGAGTGGCAGCTTAGCTTCGCGGCGGAATATGAAAATAGATCATTCTGTCAATAAACGTCTCGAAAAATATCTTGGCCTGCAGCCGGTGATCAGCGAGGGCGTTTACATCACCAAGTCGGCGGTGGTATTTGGCGCGGTGACACTCGGGAAGCATTCGAGCGTCTGGTACAACGCCGTGCTGCGGGGGGACATTCATGAGATTGTTGTCGGCGAAGGTACCAATATTCAGGACAATGCCGTGTTGCACATCGCAGACAATTTCGGTTGTTACCTGGGCGACTATGTGACCGTGGGCCACTCAGCGGTGGTGCATGCGTGCCGTGTCGGAAACGAAACCCTTGTCGGGATGGGGGCAACGATTCTCGACGGCGCGGTGGTCGGTAGCCAGTGCATCGTCGGAGCCAACGCGCTCGTGAAGCAGGGTCAGGAAATCCCCGACGGCTCAATGGCTGTTGGCAGCCCTGCGAGGGTGATTCGCAAACTCACCGATGAGGAGCGTGCCGGGTTGAAAGGCTGGGCGACGAAATACGTTGCCAACGCAGTTTACTGCCTGAAACACGGCATCAACGTCGGCGGACCGCTTCCCACATCGTAGCCTTCGCTTGGCTACGCGGCTCCTATGAAAACTGTCTTCGTCGCGCGAAATGCCATGGCCACTCGCTTTGAGATGGTGTTGCACGGCGAGGACGAACTTGCTCTGCGTGCGGCTGGGGAGGAGGCGCTCGACGAAATCTCTGCGTTGGCGTCTCAACTCAATTTTTACGGGGCGGACAGTGAAATCAGCCGCATCAACACAGAAGCCGCGCTTGGCCCGGTGCCGGTTGAACCGGGATTGTTTCGCCTGCTGCAGGAAGCTAAGCGTGTCCACGGGTTGAGTGGCGGCGCGTTTGACATCACGGTTGCTCCGCTGATGCGATGCTGGGGTTTTGTCGATGGCAAACATCGTGTGCCTTCTCCGGGGGAGTTGGCCGAGGCGCGGGAATGTGTCGGGATGGACTTGGTACACTTGGACGCAGAAAACTTTACAGTGCAGTTTGAACGCCCCGGCGTGTGGGTTGACCTTGGCGCAATCGGAAAGGGGTTTGCGTTGGAAATTGCCGGTGAGATTTTGCGGGAGACGGGGGTGACAAGCGCACTGATACACGGCGGCACCAGCACGGTATGCGCAATCGGCTCGCCGCCGGATGAGGCGTTTTGGAAAACGGCCATCGAGCATCCCGGCTGGGGGCAACCGGGTGCGGTTATCCTTGAGCATGAAAGACTTGTGGCCGTGACCAAACTGCGGGATGAGTCGCTCAGTGTGTCGGCTGTCTGGGGTAGGGTCTTCGAGCAAGACGGGGTTTCCTACGGACACGTGCTGGACCCGCGCTGTGGTCAACCGACGCAGATCGCCCTGCTGGCTGCGGTGTCGCTGCCAAACGGAACCGCAGCCGATGCCTGGTCAACCGCGCTGCTTGTCTCGGGAGAGGCTGGGGTGGCCGCGCTTGGCCAAGTGGGTGAGAGTGCCCGCTCACTGCTCCTGCTGCCGGATGACTCTTCAGGGTTTCTCACACTCAACGACGGTTTTGATTTGCAGAAACGATGAATTTGCTTTGCGGCGTCTTCGCCCTCGCGCAGAGTGTCCGCCGCTCGGCATCCGAGTTTTTCGGGCCCATAGCTCAGCGGTTAGAGCAGACGACTCATAATCGTTTGGTCGGGGGTTCAAATCCCTCTGGGCCCACCATTCCCCATCATGAGCGCTCCCAAGGACCAATTGATATTCGATGATGGCTGTGGTCTTTGCCAACGGGGCGTTTGGCTGCTCCGGCGGTTTGACTGGTTAAAGACCATCACACTCG
>JABGZB010000476.1 GCA_018674955.1 Verrucomicrobiota bacterium
CATCCGGCATACCGATCACCATCGACAAGACATCCACCATTACCGTCCGCGCAAAAAGCAGCGAAACCTGGAGTGCGCCAACCACTGCGTCGATTGTCATTTCCCCCTCGGCAGCGCTCAAGGTCACGGAGTTGATGTTTAATCCGACTGACGGAAAAACGTTCGAGTTCATCGAGTTGAAAAACATCAGCGACGCCCCTCTCGACTTGGCGGGCGTTAGTTTCTCAGGCGTCCGATTTACGTTCGACAAAAGGACGCTGGCACCGTGGGAGTCTGGTGTCCTCATCCCTAACGACGACCCGGCGGCGTTTATCGCGAAATACCCGAACGCCCCCATCCTCGGCAGCTACGGCGGCAGTCTCTCCAACTCCGGCGAGGAGCTTCGTCTGCTCGACCCCAACGGGCAGATTGTTTTCTCGGTTAACTACTCCGCCGATAGCCCTTGGCCAAGCGAGGCGGACGGTAACGGCGCGTCGCTCGAACTCGTCTCGCAACTGGTCAGTGAGCGTGACCCGTCCAACTGGCGGGCAAGCCTCGTGCCCGGCGGCACACCTGGTGATATTCTATTTTTATCCACCCAATTAAGCCTTACGGGTGGAAGGATGGCCATCCGATTTCTGGGGCTTCCCGGTAACACGTATTCCCTTCATACCCGCGACGACCTCGGCTCAGGCAAGTGGAGAAAACTAGAGGTAAATGAATTCGTAACGGAAATGAAAGTCGTGGAGTTCGTCGTATCACCTGACAATGGCGTAGGTCAACAGTTCTACCGAGTTTCAACCCCGTGACCACGCACCACACACCAGGCAAACATCCGCCACTGGCGGGCATCTGCACTCTCGACGAAGCCCAGCGCCTCGGTCTGTCGGTCGGTGAATGTGTTCGCCGCCTGAAGCGCAGCCACTATTCCCTCAAGCGTTTACACCAGATTTTTAACGCCCGCATCGCGTCCGAGCCGGTTTATGAGTTGAAGATGGCTTTCAGCCTCCATTCGCATTATTGCGCAGAGCACGTCGCCGCCCTTCGTAAGCGCATTGGCGAAATGCGTGAACCGCCGCTTGGCCTCGACGCAGTGCCCGATGAGAAACTGGAAATTCTTTTCGACGAGATCCTCGCCGCCCCCACCACCGGCGAGTTGTTATTCGGAGTTTACGAGGTGGCTCTCCCTGCCCTGCGGGATGCCCTGCGGCAGCACTTGGCCGAGACCAACCCGCTGGCGGATCACCCAAGTGTACGACTGATCCGGTTTGCTCTGCTCGAGATCGACGAGATGATTGCGCTTGGCCAAGCGAGCCTCGGCTCGTTGGTGGACGCCGATCAACGTGGTGGCATTGAGGACTGGCTTGGCCTGTTGAACAACTGCCTCACCAACGCCGGCGGCTTGGATGGAACCGCTGAACCGGCGCAGCAGCCAGTCGAACGCCAGCACTCAGCCAAGCCGTACCACTACGACAGCACACCGAAGCGAGACAAACGGTTCCCCGACCCGTACAACATGAGCGTCAATGCCGAGGCCTTCCTGTACGACGAACAATACCCGCCGGAACCCAAGACGCTAATGATGTTTTACAAGCGACTCCGAGAGATCGACGTGCCGGAAATGATGTCAAGCATCATCGCCGAGACGCAGGGCAAACCATGGAGCTACTACCGTGACATGACACGCCAGCTTTGGGACGAGGCGCGCCACGCCATGATGGGCGAGGTGGGCTTCGCGAACCTCGGCATCGACTGGCCCAGCAACGTCATGGTCAATCACAATTGGTCCCTCGCCCTGAACGCACAACTCACTCCGATGGAGCGGCACGCCGTCCTCTACTTCATCGAGCAAGGTCTCATGCCCCGCACGGGGAAACGCTTCGAGTGGGAGGTCTCGAAGGATTCAGGCAACCCGTTGTCCGCACTGTTTCAGGATTACGACTGGGCCGACGAGGTGCTGCACGCGCGCATCGGCCGCGACTGGTACGTACCGGAATTTGACAGCTCCAAGGCGGCTATCGACTACGGTGATGACTGCTGGTCGCGTGTTTTGATGGACTGGAACCAATACCGCAAGGACGGCAAAACGGAGCATCGCAACTGGTGGCCCGACCTTTACAGCGCCGCCTGCAAGGCGCAGAAAATCGAGCCCGACCCAAACGTGATGCGCTTCAGCACCTCTTACGAGACGGTTCGGGCCGATTTAAGGACTATTTCCGCGTCGGGGTAATTTTTGCATTTTCCTTAAAACCATTTTCATACAGTATCCCGTCGATGCGATTTCGCCGTCTGGCCCGCGAACGGGCCATCCAGTTCCTGTTTCAACTTGAGATGAACCCTCCCGAAGTAATCGAGGAGGAGCTCGAGCGTTTTTGGGAATCTCAAACCACCGCTGCAATCGCCGAGGATCACAAGGCATCCACCTGGGGCGAGTCACGCGAACCGACGGAGGCGACCTCCGAGGACAACGAAGTCCGAAAGTTCGGCGATCCGCTCATACGCGGTGTCCTGGAAAAACTTAGCGAGTTGGATGCCGTAATCGAGGAACAGACGCGCAACTGGGATATGGCCCGCATCGCCAAGGTGGACCGAAATATCCTGCGCCTGGCTATTTACGAGATGCTGCACCGGGAGGATATCCCGCCGATCGTCAGCATCAACGAGGCGATCGACATCGCCAAAAAGTTTTCCACCGAGAACAGCGGGCGATTCGTCAACGGCATTCTCGACAAGGTCAAGGGCAAGCTCATGCGCCCGGCCCGAACGACCGCCAATTGAGCAGACTAATCGGGAGAAACGCTTGCCCAAGCCATTGATCGACCTGCACCTGCACACCCTCTACTCGGACGGCGTCTCCACACCCGAGCAAGTGGCCGAGGAGGCGCAGAAAATGAATCTCGTCGCCATCGCGCTAACCGACCACGACACCATCGAGGGTTGCGCGCGCTTGGCCAAGGCCTGCTCCGAGCGCGACATCGAGTTCATCCCGGGCACCGAGCTCTCCACCGATATCGAGGGGCACGAGATGCACCTGCTTGGCTACTACCTCGACACTGGGAATGATGAATTGATACGTGAAACCACCCGCTACCAACTAAACCGAACCAATCGCGTACACGGCTTGATTGAGCAACTCAACACGATCGGGGTAAATCTTCACGCCGATCAAGTTTTCGACTTAGCCAAATGCAAAGCTCCTGGCCGCCCGCATGTGGCTAGGGCGCTGGTGAAACACGGATTTTGCGGCACGATGGATGAGGCGTTCACCCGGTACCTGCGAAAGAGCGCACCCGGATGGGTGCCCAAGGTGAACGTCGACTTTGCGGAGGGTATTCGTGTGATCCACGAGGCTGGTGGCTTAGCTGTAATGGCCCACCCCGGGCTCAACAAGATCGACCACTTGATCCCCCGCATGGTTGAGGCCGGGCTCGACGGCATCGAGTGCTGGCACACTAAGCACCCCAAGAGCACCGCCAAGCGTTACCGCGAGATGGCCGCGCGCCTCGGACTGCTCATTACCGGCGGATCGGATTGCCACGGCCCATCCACGGGCCGCCATCCCCTCATTGGAACCGTTCACGTCCCGTACAGAATTCTCGACGAAATGAAACATCGCCTCGCCGGTTCCACCACGAGAAGTCAAATTTAACCAGATGGGTTTATTTACAAAAATCTTTTCCGGACTGAAGAAGACGCAGTCCAAGTTATCGACAGAAATCCGCAGGATCGTCACCCGATCGCCCAAGCTAACCGGGGACGACATTGAAGAACTCGAAGGTGCACTGCTCGCCTCCGACATGGGACTCGCGGTCACCGAGCGCGTCGTCGATGCCGTCCGTTCAACATACGAGTCAAGCGGCGCCCAAGCTGGCAGTGTGCTAGAGATCGCCCAAGCAGAAGTCGTGTCGTGCCTCGGCGAGAGCCCCGCCCGCTTGGCCAAGCGCGACGGGTTGACGGTCGTCTCGCTGGTCGGCGTGAATGGCGCTGGCAAAACCACCACCGCCGCCAAACTCGCCCACCGTGTGAAGGCAGATGGCGGCAAGCCGATGCTGGCCGCATGCGACACGTTTCGCGCCGCCGCAATCGAGCAGTTGAACCTCTGGGGCGAGCGGCTCGACATCCCAGTCATCAGCAGCAACTACGGAGCAGACCCCGCCTCCGTCGCCCACGACGCCGCCAGTTCGGCCCTCGGCAAGGGCAGCGATTATTTATTCATCGACACCGCCGGCCGCTTGCACACCAAGCACAACCTGATGCGTGAGCTTGAAAAACTGCACCGCGTGATCAGCGGCAAAGTCGATGGAGCGCCGCACGAGACACTACTCGTGATCGACGCTTCCGTCGGGATGAACGCTATGAACCAAGCGCGGGAATTCAACAAGACCGTCCCGCTGACCGGGCTTGTCATCACCAAGCTCGACGGCACATCCAAGGGAGGAATGGTGGTGGCCATCCAGCACGAACTAGGTTTACCGGTCAAGTTCATCGGGCTTGGCGAGCAACCCGACGACCTCCAACCGTTCATCCCCGCCGACTACGCCCGGGCGCTTTTCTTCGAGGAATAACCGGGGTGCTTGACCTCTGGGGCGTAAACGACAACTCTCTGCCTCTGGCTCAACCAAGGCCGCTCCGGTAGCTCAACTGGATAGAGCGTCTGCCTTCTAAGCAGAATGTTGTGGGTTCAAGTCCCGCCCGGGGTACCATTTATTGACTTCAGCAAAACCGTCGTGCGTGCCTCAGTGGGTCATGGCGTAGATGAGGATGTTGATTCCCATCGGGTATGACTTGGGCTCGGAGAAGTTTTTGAAATACCATTCACTGACGCCTTCCTCCTCCCAGCCGTCGCCAATGTCATTGTTGTGGCAGGCGACGCCCATCATCCGGCCTTTCTTGTCGAAGTAGGCGTAGAAATGCGGCTTGGGCGGCATGGCCTCGTATCGCTTGTTGGTCTCCCAAGTGACACCGCTGTCCAGCGCCTGTTGCGCGGTGGCAAACCGACCCGCGTACCAGTCTTCGCTGGGCACCTGCGGCTTTTCGCTCAGTGGAAAGACATGGCTGAAAAGCGGATGCTCAACGGGTAAATCGACTGGCTCGATGTTAGGTAACACCCGTTTCATTTCATTATAAAACGCATCCCACTCCGACTCACTCCAAAAATCGTCCGCCATGAAGAACCCGCCGTTAAGCAGATACTCCCGGAACCCCTTGACCTCATCCTCGCCCAAGGACATCGAACGCGGGTCGGTGATGTACACGAACGGATACTCTTCCAGCAAATCCCCGGTCAGATTGACAACGGTGCCATCCGGGTCGGTCTTGATGGCGGTGAGTTGCTCGAGGCGATGGGAAAAGTTCAGGTCTGCGTTGGGATAATCCACCCGCCATCCACCAAATCCCCTGCCATAGCCGGAGTATTGTATGCGGGCAAATGTGAACTTGTCATGCGGCAGTTCGGCATCGTTTTCCCAGTCCGGAACGCCGCCGCGGCCACCCCGAACGCCAAAACCACTGCGGCCGCTGCGGCCACCCGGATCTCGAGTCCACTGCGCTACTGCGGCCGCTGCCAGTAGGGTCACAGCCAGCATCGACAAGGCAATTTTTCGAGTTCGGTTTTTCAAGGTAATCACTTGGCCAAGCGCTTGACTCGTCGTGGTATATATACGTTATCTGCGTAGCAATAGTTACGGCACGCCCGATAAAACTGGCCCAAGCGATTGTTCATTGTCGTTTCATGTTGCCGGGATGTAGCGTTGAAACAACAGGGCCAAGCCGAACAGTCCGAAAAACACGACACCCATCTGCATATTCTGATTCGCCGCGAGCAGGAAATCGAACAAAACAATTCCGGCCAGCAGTCCGGAGACTGTTCGCCCGTGTTGCGGCATCATTGACTTGAAGGTGAACAGCAAACTTCGAACCGTCCACAAGGCATACAAAGCAGCCGCAACAACCACTCCTCGCCATGAAACATCAGAATCCCCGCCCCAATATGGCAGCGCGAAGGTGAGCGCCAACGGCAAACCAAGCAGCCAGCACGGCCATGAATTGACGCGGCCGCCGGTGGCCTCGCGCCGGGCGATGTTGCTCAGGCCCACAATGTACGCCCAGAGAGCAAACGCACACAAAACAACCGTGAGGTCAAGCGACCCCGTGGTGGTGGCTGCGGCCAAGAGGTACAGGAACAATCGACACAGTCCCATGATCATCGGTGACCAAGCCGTGCGTTTATGCAGCCAATCATACAACAGAATACTCGCGGCCAAGCCAAGCACGCAGAGTGCCGCCAAGGTGTTCATCCAAACGAGACAGCCAAGCCCGAGCAGCAGTTGGCCAATGCCCAGCACCCAAACCGCCTTGACACTGATGGCGCCGCTAGGGATCGGCCGCTCGGGACGGTGCTCTCGATCGAATTGAACGTCGAAGGCGTCATTGAGAAACATCCCCGCAAGAAAAAGCAGCGTCGCACCGGCAATAAGCCAAGCAAAGCGCTGCATATCCGCCGACTCAACCAACGTGCCGCCGGCCAGCAAGCAGGCGGCGAGACAGTTCGACCAGACGGTGGGAAGGTTGGAGACGCGCCCCAGCAGCAGCAGAGCCTTCACGCAACCGTAGGATGAATCGCGCTTCGGGCGCATATCAGTCAGCGGGGTGGATCCCCTGCTCTGCCAATTTGGCCAATGTCCAGTCGTATTCCCCGGCGAGTTGATCAACAACGTCGCGCTGCTTCAACTCACCAGGCAACACTTCCCACGTGTAGGTTTCCAACTCGATGTGCGAACAGATCGCCGGATTGGCTGCGAGCGTCACGATGACGCGCTGCAGTTGATCGGCAGTCGTGTCGAACAACGCAGTCGGCGGGCAATGTAGCGGAACGTGAAAGTGAATTCTCCCCTCAGTGTCTCCGCTTGTCTCGCCACGTGCGGCGGCAGCCAGGGCATCCGGCAAGTCGCGGTACCGCGCTAGCGAACCGTCCGCGCCATTAGCCACAACCTGGTGAAAGTAAATATCCTCGGCAAAGCCGGCTAAGCCGTCGAGCGTCTCGGCGCTTGGGCACACCTTGAGCGCGGAACTGAAGTGCAACTTGCTGATCCGGACCCCCTCGGCAATGAGTGAGCCAAGCGCGTTGGCGGCCTCCTCGAACTCGACGGCCAAGTGACAGGCGTCGTAGTTGATGCCCAAGCGCCTGGACAAGCGATCATCGCCGGGGCGGTCGTCGCGGAGCTGTCGGTAAAACCGGATCATCTCGCTAGTGGTTTCGAGATAACACAACGGCTCCGGCTCGAGTCCGAGATGCAAATCCTTGCCGGTCTTTTCACTGAGCGCGTCGATGTGCTCGACCACATCCCAAACATTGCGGCGCATGGCCTCGACCTGCTCGCCGGTGTTGATGAATTCCTTGAAGGAACACGGCACCGTGCTGACGCTACCGCCCGACTCCGCCGGAGCGATCTCGGCCAAAATATCGAACAAGCGCTTGGTATACTCGACGCGCTCGGGGTTTGTCCAGTCTGGCTTGTAAACCTGTTCCTTGACTCGTTTTCCGTGAAAATCGCCATACGGGAATCCGTTGATGGTGAACACGTAACAATTGTTTTCGCCGAGCCAAGCGCGGAATTTTTCAAGCGCGTCCGCTTGGGCAAGCTGGCGGGATGCGGTGTCGCCCAGACGCAGTCCAATCGCGTACGGCTTGCCGCTGCTCACGCGATCGCGCACCCGCAGCGTGTATTCGCTGAGCGAGCGGAATGTCTCCGGCCAATCGCCGCCGCGATGGATGTTTGTGCAGTAGGCGAGATGGATGCCGTGGCTGAGCCTCATGTGCGCTTGGCCAAGCTCATTTACCCTCGGGCGCGATGAAGCGCGGGCTTTGACTCATGAACTCGATCGGGTTTTGGTAAATCACCTTGTCGATTTGCCCGGGGTTGATCCCTCGGCGTTTCATTTCCTGTGCCGCTCGCGGCACGGCCAATGGCACGCTGATGCCCCAGTCACATGCGCTGTTCATCCAGATGCGCTCGTTGCCATACAACTCAAGAATATCGATCGCACGATTGGCGGTACACTTGGTTTCCGGGTACAGCGTCATCCCGGCCCAGAAACCGTCGTCGAGCACCATGCCGACGGTGTGCTCCTCGACGTGGTCGATGATGCAGCGTTCCGGCTTAATTCGGTTGTCGCTCTTAAGCGCGTCGAGGATTAGCCGCGTGCCCTTGCGCTTGTCCTCGAGATGCGGCGTGTGGACGAGGATTAATTGATCGTTGCAGGCCGCCAAGTCGATGTGTTTCTCAAGGACGGTCAACTCGTTGCGGCTGTTTTTGTTCAGGCCGATCTCGCCGATGCCAAGGACGTTCGGGCTGTCCATGAATTCCGGGATGATCGACAGCACCTCGTCGGCGAGTTTGATATCCTCCGACTCCTTAGGGTTGATGCAAAGCCAAGTGTAGTGCGGTAGGCCAAACATCGCGGCGCGACGGGGTTCGTGCTGGGTGAGTTGGCAAAAGTAGTCGTAAAAACCCTGCACCGAGCTGCGGTCGAAACCGGCCCAGAACGCTGGTTCGCTCACAGCCTGGCAACCGGCCATCGCCATCGCTTGATAGTCGTCGGTCGTGCGGCTGACCATGTGGCCGTGTGGCTCAATATAGCGCATCGTCTTCGCCGGTTAAACGTTGTCCGCGCCAGACCAAGCGCCGCAGGCGGCCTTGGTGGTTGCTGCGGGAATCGGTTCGTCCGTGGGATCACTGAACGCCAGTAGCACCTCCCCGGCGCGATCCGGTTTCCCGCTGTCCAGCGCCTTGAGAGCAGCGCAAAAGGCGTCGTAACGGAAATCGTCGCCGCCACCGGCCCGGTCAACACGATCCATGAACGCCGCAATGTCGATCAACCGCGCCCGAGCATCCAGAAAGTACAGGTCGAGTATGTTTTTTTGCTTAGCCATATCTCCGTGTAAAGGAGGGAAATAGACACCCGAACCGTCCTATTTGCAATCTATTGCTGATCGCCGGTTGACCTGGTATTAATCATTCGCCAGACCCCGGCGGCGATGCTACCGATGATGCAGTGCGTCACGGCACTGACAGCACAGGGCACGGCGACCAACGGTAGGGCCGTAAAATGCTCTGTCGCCAAGGCTGTACCCCAGCCGCTGTTTTGCATCCC
>JABGZB010000076.1 GCA_018674955.1 Verrucomicrobiota bacterium
GCACCCGAAAATCCAGAAAATTCAAGATGGTTTCCGTTTGGATTCAAAGGGGTCGCGCTTGCCCTGCCCTATGCCATATGGCTGTACCTGGCAATTGAGCAACTCCCCCTCGCCGCCGAGGAGGCGATTGATGTCAAAAAGGACATGCCTAAGGGAATCATACTAGGACTGTTGACCTTGATCATCACAGGTCTGGGAGTGGTTTTCCTTAATGTAGGCATTGGCGACGTAGAAATTGGCGAAGGTGCAGATTTCTTTGGCAAGAGTGAGGCTCCGCTATTGAAAGGGTATGAAGTTGTTTTTGGAACGGGGGCTGCAACAAAATTCCTCGGACTGCTGGCAGTGGCAGGGTTGATTGCAAGTTTTCACACGATCATCTTTGCCTATGGAAGAAACATCTATTCACTTTCTCGGGCCGGTTACTTTCCTAAATGGCTGTCCGTCACGGGCGAAAAACGAAAAACACCCCACGTGGCCCTTATATCTGGGGGAGTTATTGGTTTTTAATTTTGTTAACCATGTTTTTTACCGGTGGAGCGGATGCAGCGTTCGGCAAGACGATTCTTTCCATGGCGGTATTTGGAGCTGTCATTGCATATGCCATGCAATGCCTGGCTTTTATAATACTCCGGGTAAAATTTCCAAACATGGAAAGACCCTACAGAAGTCCATTGGGAATACCCGGTGCGGCCATCGCACTTATCATATCGCTCGCGACACTTTATTTTTTATTTTTAATTGAAGAAAACCTATACGGTGTTGTTGGAATGGCGATCTGGTTTCTTGTTGGCGTGGTTTACTTTGCTGCATACGGAAGGCATCGCTTGGTCTTTTCGCCGGAGGAGCAATTTGCTTTAAACCAGATTACTGAGTAGCCGAGTAAGGTGAGAGCTGAGGAACCCAAATAATCGGCAACTACCGATGAAAAAATATATTCAAGGACTGAGCCTTTTCGCGTTGTTTGCACTTGGCCAAGCGGCGATGGCGAAACAGCCGAATGAGTCGAAGGTGACGTTGATCGACGGCAGTTGGAACCCCGGCGAAGGCGGGTCGGTGACAACACAGCCCCACCCTCTCAACCGGCCATTCGGAGTTGATTTCGATTCGAAAGGCCGGATGTGGATCGTCGAGTTGGAGGGAGGCCGTGTGCATCGCTCGGCCAATGGCGTTCGGAAACAGGTCGGAGGAGACGGCAGCAAAAGTTACCGGGGCGACGGTGGTTCGCTTGGCCAAGCGACCTTCAACGGCATGCACAATCTGGCCATCGCGCCGGATGACTCGGTTTACATTGCCGACAGCTGGAACCACTGCATCCGGCGGATTGATGCCAAGGGGCACATCACCACATACGCCGGGAGCGGTAAAGCCGGTTTCAGTGGGGACGACGGTACGGCGGCGAAAGCCCAGTTCAACTACATCATGTGCATCACACTCAACCCAAGCGGTGAAAAGCTGCACGTGGCCGACCTCAAAAACCGTCGCATCCGCGAGATCGATCTCAAGTCCGACAAGGTTCTAACCATCGCGGGCAACGGCCAACGGGGTATACCAAAGGACGGTGCCAAGGCGACTGAGGCCCCATTGGTTGACCCGCGTGCGGTTTGCAGCGACACAGCAGGGAATGTGTACGTGCTTGAGCGCGGAGGACACGCACTGCGGGTGGTGCGGCCGGATGGACGGATTTACACCGTCGTCGGCAATGGGGAAAAAGGTAACAGCGATGGCATGGGTTCAGCCGCGCGCTTCAACGGGCCGAAACATATTTGCGCCGATCCGTCGGGAAATATTTACGTCGCAGATGATGTGAATCACTTGATCCGCAAGTATGAACCGAAAATCGGCGAGGTATCGAGCGTGCTCGGCCGAGGGAAGGTAAAACTCTCAAAGCCGCACGGAGTGACTTGGGACAAGGGCAAATTGTATATCGTCGATTCCAGCAACCACCGAATTCTCCGGGTGGAGTGAGGAAATAAAAAAACACTCAGTATGTGCGCTCCCTCAAACTCAACCGTCCCGGCACTTGGCCTAGGTTCACTCGTTGGCCGCCCCCGGAGTGGCCGCCCCCTCGCTGAAGTCGCCTTTGGCGTCCGGTAAGCGGCGGTATGCCGAGTCGGGCCCAAGCTTGGCAAAGTTCACTTCGTCGAGGACAGAATTGCCGGCGTTGTCGGTGTCGATGAGTTGAATGGTCTCGCCGGCCTTGGCCAACTTGAAGTTGGCATGCAGGCCCTCCTTGGCTTTGCCGTCTTCGTCGGCCCAAACAACCAGGCGCCCGCCCGCCGCGATTTTGGTGCCTTTCGGGAACCTCCATTTGCGCGGAATTTTTTTGCTGTCAGTAAGGAATTTGCCGGACAAATCGACCTCACTGTCGGAGGTGTTCGCGATCTCGATGTAGTCGTCGTAGTCGCCCTGCGGATCCTTGCCAGCAGCTTGGTTTTCAGAAACGATCTCGTTTATTGTCAGCACGGATTGGCTGGCCTTGGGAGCCTTGACGCGGAAGGTCAGAGGCTTGGCTTCGGCATGGGCTGGATAAAAATCTGAGGTCATCTCCTCCCCATCGGAACGGGCCTCGACGTAGTAGCGAATCTTTTTGCCCGCGAGCTGTGCCGGGATGTTTGCGCTGAACACGACGCCGTTCGCTTGGTCATCGGGCTGCATCGCCATCTGCTTGTACGGCTCGTTTTTGCCGTCAGCAAACCAGAGAAAGATCGACTTGGCCAAGGTTTCGCCGCTCGTTTCGGCGGCGATGCGGATGGAGTCGGTCGATTTGGCTTCGTCGAGTTCAGTCACCGAGACGATCTTCGGTGCAGGGAGATTTACCTCCGGATGGTTCAGCAGAAACTCTCGGCGGCCCTCGGTGAACGGCCTGAGGCCAAGCTTGATGCGTCGCCCGTCGGAGCTTGTTTGAATGAGCCCTTTTTCAAACGCCTCGTATGAACTGTGTTTGCGGACGTCCTTTTTGACTTCGTCCCTGATTAGGGCTGCGTAACTTTCGACGAGCGGGCCTACTTTGTCCCAGGTGATCCACTCCTGGGTGATCGTCTTGAGGTGGTGCCGATAGCGCGCCTTAAAGTGGGGTACCTGGAACAGCTTGTACATGAGTGGGCGGTCTGGGTTGTCGGCATTGTAAAATGGTTCAAGCTTTGGCCCGCGCAGCCCGGACGGCATACCGGGGCCGCCGGGGATGTTCATCACCTCATTGCCGTCGTGCTGCAACAGGTGGAAGCGCCCATCTGGATCAAGGTACAGGTTGTAATCGCTTCCCCGGGTGAAATATCCCTCATCCTGAAAAACGCACTCGAGTGCCAATGACCACATGGCGCTGTCTATATTAAAGCGTCCATTTAATTTATCTGCCAATTCTTCGATCGGGGATTCATCCAGCAGTTTGGTGAACTGCTGCAATTCTTTCCAAGCCTCTTCTTTGCCCTCCGTGCGTTGTTGAAAGCCAGTGTAATCTTCCTTTTTCTCCCCCGGATAACGGAGATTGCCACTGCCACCTCCGCCTGCGCCAATCTTCCAGCGTACACCGTCTCGTGTGCCGAAGTTGTCCTCGAGGAAATCCTTGTTGTACTGCTGGATGTGCGAGTAGAGGCCCCAGCTTTCGCCGTTGATCACCACCTTGATGAAGTTGCCCTTGAACGCTGGGATATAATTACGTGCCACGTGTGAATAGATGACCTCACGCATAAACGTCGGATCCGAGTTGGCGTTGAGCAGGTTGAGGGTCTTGTAGCCGAGGAGCTTTTGGTCGCTGTGCTTGTGATCGATGTAAAGGTTCATCGACCGTTTCAAGTCGCGCGACACGGAACGAAAAGAAGAGTTGCCGCGAAACTTCAGGCCAACGTTCTTGTAGAGTTTGCCGTCTACGGTCAGGTCAGCGGGCACGGCGACATCGGTCCGGTAAAAGGCCTCCATCTCCTCCATCCACTCGTCATCCTTAAACTTGATGAACAACGTGCGAAGCGTGCCCTCGTCGTAAAGCTTGGTACCGAGATCCTTGTCATTGCCCGGCTCAAGCCGCTCGGCTTTTGAAAAGTCGCGGGGCTCGGGGGCGGGACGACCGCTGCCGCCCCTCGGGTCAGGACGGGCTCCGCGATCGCCGCGAGAAGGCGGACTGCCGCCACGGTTTCCGTCTGGGCGGGGGGGCCGGCCTCCGCGCTGACCCCGATCGCCGCCGCCATCGCCGCCGCGTTGCTCCTCCATATATTTTCTCGCAGCGGAACGCTCAGCTTTGTCGAGAAGCCCATCATCATCCTTGTCAAACTTTGGGATCAACTCGATCCGTTGCCCGCGTCGGGAACCTCCCCTGCCCCCGCCTCCCCTGGAGCGACCCCCGCGATCAGGCGGCGAGCCTGCTGTACGACCGCTGGCATCCGGGGGACCACCGGGTCGACCCCTTTGACTAGAAAAGGGATTGGGACCGCCGCCACTCCTGAAAGACTCCCTAGCGGCTTCACGTTCTTCCTCATCCAGTTCGCCATCCTTGTTTTTATCAAAACGATCAAGAATTTGTTTGCGCTGCGCTGCGCGGTCGGGGCGTTCGCCTCGCCCAGATCGTTCGGCGGGTTGTGCCGTAAGGCTCGCAGCCGATGCGGCCATTAAGCCACCAGTCAGGAGTAATTGGGCAGTAATAGTTTTCATGTAAAAATGATGTGTGCCATCAGCCAAGCTGAACGGAAAGATACGGCCAAATCGGACCAGATGGTTACAGGTTTATCAGCGAGATGAAATAATTATCTGCCCTGTCAAGCTCTTGAGTAAGCGGCGCGGTGCGAGCATCGGATTGCCTTTGGCAATGGATTGTGTTGCATTTGAACGCCTTGCCGCAGGGCATGGACAGCGTTAAAACAATGACACAAACAGACGGCAATAATCTTTGGGAGAGGTTTCAACGTTACTACACAGAGTTCCCCTCTATCGGCCTTGGTCTCGACATCAGCCGAATGAATTTCACGGAGGAGTTCATCGGGCAGATCAAGCCGCGCTTGGCCAAGGCGTTCGCCGCGATGGATGAACTCGAGGCAGGCGCCATCGCCAATCCCGACGAAAACAGGATGGTCGGCCATTATTGGCTGCGGAACTCCACCTTGGCTCCCACGGAGGGAATTCGGCAGGCGATCGATCAAACCTTGGCCAGCATCAAGGCGTTCGCCGCCAAGATTCATTCAGGTGAAATTCACGGAGCAGATGGGCCGTTCGAAAACATGCTGATCATTGGCATCGGCGGCTCAGCGCTTGGTCCGCAATTCGTCGCTCACGCACTTTCGCAGCCCGGCAGGGACAAAGTTACCCCTTGGTTTATAGACAACACTGACCCGGACGGGATCGACCGCATTAAATCTAAATTGGAAAATTCATTAGGAAATACACTCGTTATTGTGATTTCCAAGTCCGGCGGCACCAAGGAAACCAGGAACGGAATGCTCGAGATGAAAGCAGCGTTCAAGGCAGCAGAATTGAACTTCGCCGACCACGTGGTCGCCATCACCGGGGAAGGAAGCAACCTCGACAAAATAGCCAAAGCTGAAGGATGGATTCAGCGATTCCCGATGTGGGACTGGGTTGGCGGACGCACCAGTGAAACGTCCGCGGTCGGCCTCCTGCCTGCAGCGCTGCAGGGATTTGACATCGACCAGTTTCTCGCAGGAGCCGCTGCCTGCGATACAGTGACGCGAACAAAATCATTTGAGGGAAACCCTTCCGCACAGCTTTCGGCGATGTGGTTCAACGCTGTAGACGGTCGAGGCTCCAAGGACATGGTGATACTGCCGTACAAGGACAGACTCGAGTTTTTGTCGAAATACCTACAGCAACTCATCATGGAATCACTAGGCAAGGAACGAGACCTCGACGGCCAAGTTGTTAACCAGGGAATCTCAGTTTACGGCAACAAGGGATCGACGGATCAACACGCCTACGTTCAGCAACTGCGCGAAGGCGTGCACAACTTTTTTGTCACATTCATCCGGGTTTTAAAGGATCGCGATGGTGAGTCAATGGAGGTCGAAAAAGGCCACACAAGCGGTGACTACCTTGACGGTTTCTTTCAAGGCACACGGAACGCACTTTATCAAAATGAAAGAGCATCTATAACGCTTAACATTACTGTTATTAATGAATTCAATATTGGCGCTTTGGTGGCGTTGTTTGAAAGATCTGTTGGTTATTATGCGTCTATGATTAATATAAACGCATACCACCAACCCGGCGTGGAAGCCGGTAAAAAAGCAGCAGGAGATGTTATCACGTTACAAGGTAAAATA
>JABGZB010000077.1 GCA_018674955.1 Verrucomicrobiota bacterium
CTTGCCGTAGGGCTTCCAAAGACGACTGTTTGCTTTTTGATAGCCAAATGTCTTGAACTTTTGCTTGCTCCACGTCTCAACACGCGCATCCCCCATCAGAATATTTCCAAGCCCAGATGTTTCTCTAGGATTCCCTTTACCATTTACGCCCCAACCTCCCCCTGAACCCCTATGACGAGTGGCTAGGACGTCCCAATTATTAGGCCACATATGGCCGTCGTTGAGAGGAGCATCCAATGCTTCTTCCATGAAAGTAAACGACTTGTCGGGCTCTGCCCAACTAGAGTATTTTGCATTGTATACTCTCGGGTTTCTATCGTCCATTGCAGGACCGCTGATGGCATAACTGAAGTCCTTCCATTCTGACCATTGACCTGGTCTCTTGAGCGCTATCTTGTCTGTGGGGCAAAGGTAGATATCCTGGCTTTTTAAGTAAGGATAAATTGTCCCTGTGGTAATATCCCAAGATCGGTTGTACCGCTGACCGTTGGGCTTCTTGCCGTTAACAACATGTTGCGACGACTTATTCCAAGGACTCACCAGCCATCTATGCATATGAGGCAAATGGTCATCATTGTCATCCGTATAATAAATCATTGATAGACCAAACTGCTTCAGGTTGTTCGTGCAACTTGTCAACCGAGCTTTTTCCTTGGCCTTAGCCAAGGCGGGCAGAAGTAATCCGGCCAAAATCGCGATGATGGCAATCACCACCAGCAATTCGATTAACGTGAATCCGGCTTGTTTTCGGCTTGTTTTCATTGATTATTTTAAGAGCTGGAAACGGAAAAGTACGCCAGCTTAATTAAGCCGTCAAACAAACAAAAAGGCGATCCATTGAGGATCGCCTTGAAAAATGAGATCAAGTAGCCTGACAACTACCTTTTTCGGGCCGACGCACGATCCTGCATCCAAGCGACATCAGGGCTGTTAGGCGCTGCTTTGTTTAACCCTCCTGGAGGGTTGGGCATTCCGTTAGAATTTTTGTGTGATACAATGGTGCGCTTGTCCACCCACTTTTTGATCTCAGCATGACCGTCACCAAACGCAAATCCCGCTGCACCATTGTGGAAACTTGCAGGCCAATCTATCATACGCGCCCCTCCATCCCGAGCATCGCATTTGACCGCAAACGCAGCGTCATTAATGCTATTGGGGTGTTCGTCCAAAAATACAAACAAATTGGATGGACCAGGAACTCCCATATCTCCATCCTTCATGTAGGTTCGAAATATAGAATAGGGCAACCATTGACCAGCTCCTCCCCCTTGGGAAGGGTTTCGACCAAAGGATTGGCTCATTGAGATACTACGTATACGAGGTAGCGTTTCTTTTCCGACTTTCACGGTGCTTTTGTCTGCCGGGCATTTGAATACTTCAGCGTTCTGGAGATATTTACCGAGCAAGGCACCCTTCTTGGGATCGAGCAACAAACCTTTGTCTATATTGTTCCTGTTGGAACTAAAGTCTAAATTGCCAGGAACCCAAACCTTTCCCGTACGTGAGTCCCCCAGGCTACCAGCCAAAAAGCCATCGTTGTCTCCGGCATACATCAGCCAGGCAAGGACAACTTGCTTGTTGTTACTCATACAACTTATCCCAGTAGCCTTGGCCTTGGCCTTGGCCAACGCTGGAAGCAATAGGCCAGCCAATATGGCGATGATGGCGATCACCACCAGTAACTCAATTAACGTGAATCCGCTTTTTTTGTTTTTTATTTTCATGATAAAAACAGCAACCTGACAAATCCATTTGCTTGAACCATCAGATCATCGGACAATTCTTTGGCAAAAAATCGGCCCGTTTGAGCAACCTTCTGGAAACAAGCAAAACCTTACTTTTTAATCAACGCAGAAGTTCGCTCCTGCATCCAGACGATGTCCGGGCTGCGAACGCCCGCTTTTACAAAAACAGGTTTTCGCAATGCCAGATCAGTTTCAGGCCAGACCCACTTGCGAATCTCCGAATGACCGTCTGCAAAGGCAAAACCAGCGGCCCTGTTGTGGTAGGTGGCCGGCCAGTCGATCATGCGAAAGTTGGACGGCCCGGGACCCAGAGTGGCGAAGCCCGCATCGTTGATACTCTGATGATTTTCGTCCACCAGCATGAACGTGCTGGAGGCACCCGGTGCGTTGAAGCTGCTCATTTTGCCAAAAGTGTACCAAGTCTTGCCCAATGTATGACCGTGGTTGCCGTCCAGCCAGGGGCCATTGACTGCCACCTTGCCCTTGTTCCGATAAGGGTTGGTTCCTACCGCTTGGCTCATGGCGATACTTCGATACCGGGGAACCGTCTTGGAGACTCCCCCTTCCCTCACTTTGTATGTGCTGGGGTCTGCGGGACAGCGCCAAGGCGCGATGCTACCACCAAGATAGGGGGCGATGCGGTTATACGACCAAGGCTTCACTCTCAGGTTGTACTGTTGAACATCACTCGGCGTAGGGCCTGTCAGGTAAAAACGGGCGTTATTCGGTTGGCTAGCTTGGCCGCTACACCAGTTTTTCCATGGAGAAGCATTGCCGTCATCAGGATTGGGGGGAATGTAGTCCTCCTCGTCCGAGGCATACAGGTGAAACCCCTTGATCATCTGGTTGGTGTTGTTCATGCAGTAGATGCCATGCGCCTTGCTCTTGGCCTTGGCCAAAGCGGGCAACAACAGGCCAGCCAAAATGGCAATGATAGCGATCACCACAAGCAACTCAATAAGAGTGAATCCGGAGGAAGTACGATTTTTTTTCATAATAAGCCTTTTCGCCAATAGCAGGCCGTGAATCTACACTTGGCCAAGCGGCTGTCAACCGTGAACTGGGCGAATCAGAGGTCCAGCGGGCCGATCATCTTGTCCCCTTCCATCTCGTAAATGCCCACCAAATAGTCGTTTTCGAGCACTTCGCCCACCTTCAACTGGCCCATGAGGGTGATCGACTGATCCATGATCGGCTGGACGCCATCGCCGGCCATCCGGATATTGATCCACTCGTTAATCTTGGGCACGGTGCCAAAGCAGCACATCGACTGGTCCCGCATGATCAGCAGTTCCGTGACCAGTCCGTTCTCCACCTTAAGCGGCAGCATGAAGCCCCGAATGGCCACCGGCTTCCTGTCGAGCGACTTGATGCGAGCCGGGATCTGGGCGCTGAGCTTGGCCAACTCTACTTTGTTGGTGATCGGATCCAGCGGCACCTCGTACGGGAACGACGCCAGCTTGTCGAAGGAAACCCCCTCGTAACCTTCTATCACTTCGGGCAAAAAATCGTCCTTGGCATCAACGATCGGCTGGATCAGCTCAACTAAATTTGGGGGCGGCTCCGTCACGGCGGCGGATGGGGCTTCCTCGGCCGGGGGCTTGGGCGACTCCTCCGGCTTGGCTTCCGGCTCCTCGTCTATCAGCTCGATTTCCTCGCTCAAACTGTCGAGTTCGTTCTGAGTGGGAGCCGGTTGCTCCGGGATGGGTTTGTCGACAAAAACCTTGTACCCCACAAACAAGACCAACGCCGCGACCACAGCCTTCAGCACGTACCACTTCCACAAACCCGGTTTTTCCTGTGTGCTCATTTCAGTTGCCCTTCGGATAGTTGAACGCAACGCTTCGATAGACACTGCCCCGAACGCTCACCTCTGGCAAGACCGCATCAAACGCCTCCACATCCACCAGCCAATCGGCCCCAGCAACAAACTGCGACGTGTCGCCAACGGTCTCGCCGGTGCCGGCGTTGGCCACCGCCGCGAAGGTCAGCCTAGCCTCGCCATCCGGCAGCTTGGCCAAGACCACGAACGACTCGGCATCGATCCGCAGATAACGCTCCATATGCGGCGTGAAAAACCAAGCGGTCATCGTGCCGGTCTCCGCATCCACCAAAAACTCGATGTGAGCCTCCTCGTCACCCAACGTCACACCCGCACCCCCATGCGGCGGATCGTGATGGTGCGTCCCGGCGTGCGAGTGGTCGTGGCCGCCGCCGCACCCCGCTTGGCCAAGCACAACCAAGGATGCGAGAATCATCCAACTTATCAACTTAATCATCGTTCAGGAAATGGGGGTCAGGTTTTCGGCTACATCGGTGCGGTACGCCTTGGCCGCCGGAACCAGTCCGGCCAGCGCGCCCAGACCCAGCATCGCCAACGGTGCCCAGGCCATCACCGGCTGAAACTCCAGCGGGTTGAGCACGATGCCGGTTTCCTGCCGGATAAACCAAGCGGCAACGCTCATGATCACAAAATACACCCCAAACCCGGCCAACGCGCCGAGCGCCGCGATGCCGCTGGCCTCAAGCACCACCACGGCAAAAACCGTCGAGCGCCGAGCCCCCAGCGCCCGCATGATCGCGATCTCGCGGCGGCGCTCGTTCATCGAGTTGTAAATGCTCGCAAGGATCGAGCCGGCCGCCACCAGCGCCACGAGCAACGCCACCGCACGCAGCACCATCTCGACCGGAGCAATCTTGTTGAACAGCTTCGACATCGTGTCGGCGATGGGCCAGGCGAACGTCATCACGTCGCCCTGCAGGTTGAACTCCTGGTTCATCATCATGCCGCTTCTTTTGCTGCGCAACTTCACCAACACGGCGCTCACGTCCGACGCCGTCTCGGCGTCGTGCCCCGCCATGTTTTGCAGCCCAGCGATCGGGATCCAGATCACCCGATCCGCCGGCGTATTGCTCGGCTCCATGATCCCCGACACGACATACGTCTCGGCGTGCTGATTGTTCTCATCGAAAATCAGGCCGTGATACGGATGAAACGTGTCGCCTAATTTCAGCTTGAGCCGATCCGCCGCGAAGCTGCCCACCACCGCCTGTTTCTTTTTTGGGTTGAACAGATACCCGTCGCGCACGGCGTACTTTTTTCCCTCACGATACTCGACCTCGAAAAGGTTCGTCGTCACACCGACGAGCCGGTAGCCGTGGTAATTATCCCCGACCGCGATCGGTACAGCAGTGGCCACTCGACGGTCGGCGGCGATCCGCTCGTACTGCTCCCACGACAAGTTTCCCGGCGACGCCTCGAGATGAAAAATGGAGTTGAGCACCAGTTGCAGCTTGGAACCACGAGCGCCGAACACGCCATCGAAGCCGGAGTCCACGCCGGTGAAGCTCGCGCGCGCCTGATCCTTGACCACCCACACGCTCATCAGCAGTCCGCTGGCCAGCGCGATCGAGAACGCCGTGATCACCGTGGACAACAAGTGCTGCCGCAGACTGCGCAGGACGATTTGCAATAGGCTCACGGCTTGGCCTCCCCCGCGCTTGGCCCAGCGGCCGCCCGGTTGATGTCCGCCAAGTCGCGGACGTTGTCGAATTGGCCAAGCACCTTCCGGTCGTGGCTCACGAGCAACAGCGCAGCGCCGTTCTCCCGGCACGTCTCGCGAACCAAGCCAAGCGACTCGGCGGCACTGGCGGGGTCGAGATTGCCAGTCGGCTCGTCGGCGAGTACGAGCTTGGGCCGGTTGGCCAGTGCCCGGGCCACGGCCACGCGCTGTTGTTGGCCAGTCGAGAGTTGGCGGGGGAAATGATCCAGCCGTCGGCCAAGCCCAACGCGCTCGAGCAGTTCGCTGGCCCAGCGGCGATCCGCCCCCGGCCCGAAGCTCATCCCGAGCAGCACATTCTCGATGCAGGTGTAGCCCTGCAACAGGTTGAATGTCTGGAAAATGTAGCCAATCGTGCGTGCCCGCAGTCGATCCCGCCCGGCTTCGCTGGTCTCGGAGACCGAGCAGCCGTCCAGCTCAATTCGCCCCTCGTCCGGCAGCAAAATACCGGCGATGAGGTTGAGGAACGTGGTTTTGCCAGAGCCGCTGGTGCCGCACAGAGCCACCTGCTGCCCGGCATCAAGCGAGAAAGCCGGCACATCGATCACAGTCAGGACGGATCCGTCCGGAGTCCCGTAGCACTTGCGCAGATTTTCGATACTCAGCAGCAACGGCGGGAGGATTGGTGGCGCTTGACCAAGTTTCAAGTATCAAGTGACCGAAGGCGGCTGGGGCACAAAAAAAACCCCTCC
>JABGZB010000078.1 GCA_018674955.1 Verrucomicrobiota bacterium
AATGCGGCGGTTATTGGCCATCGTGGCCTCCTCTTCGGTGGCCTCGTCTTCCGGCTGTTCCGCTTGGCCAACCTCAACCGTATAAAACGAAACGCCCAGCGCCTCCGGCTTGACCTCGAATTTGACGTACATCGGTTGGCCGAGCGGAACGGGCAGCGGTCGCTGCGTCTCGATTAGCACGCCGGCGGGATCGAGCAGTTTAACCTCGATTTGGTCGGCGGGAAAACCTGTCGCCGCAACAGTGCAGCGAATCGTCACCGGCGCATCCTCGAATGCCGTCGACGGCGGCACCTGCACCGAGGTGATCGAGATGTCCTTGATGTCTGATTTATTGCCCATGACGACCGGATAAACTGGCGGCAGTGGGCCAAGGCCATCGGGGAGACTCTTAAAGTCGGTGTCGATGCCGTCGGTGAACAGTAATATGCCGGCGAGCGGCTGACCGCCGAAGTCCTCGCCAAGCTTGCGCGTCACGCCGATGAGCGAACTGGCGCGGCCCTTGAAATCGAGCGAGGCAAAATCGTCGGTCCAGTGCCGTCGCGTGTCGAACGTGTAGCGGCGAATCTGGAAATTCTCGTCAAGCGCCTCCTGCCAGTCGCCCGGCTCTGGCTTGAGCACCTTGGCCGATTCCTCCGCTCGCGAGGTCGAGCTGCCGGCGTCCCGGATGAACATGCTCTGGCTGTTATCCGCCAGGATGGCGATGATATTTGCCTTCGGCGTGGCCTTCTCCCGCACCCACTGCGGCTCGATCAGGCAAAAGCAGAGCAGCGCGATGCCAAGTGTCTTGAGCATGATGCCGGTGAGCTTCAGGTGCATCGGCAGGCGAGCGCGCCCGTAACCCCACAGCGACACGAGGGTCACGAACGCCACCACCCCCAGCGCCACCGGCAACCAGTCGCGACTCAGGAAAACTATGGAACCGTATTCAGACATAGACTAAACGCACTGCCCTCCTTTGATTCCTCTGCGTTTAATTCCTGATGTCATCCTTTTCCTTGCGGCCGCCGAGGCGTTCGTAGTAGCGGCGGACGAGTTCAGAGTACTGCGCCGGCACGGGCTCGTGATCGACCGGGACGAGCTCACGCTTGGGCTGGCGCAATGAAAGCTCCTCCTCAAGCCGCTTATTGATCTCGGTCATCGGGCGGAGGATCTGCATGTCTACGAAGTCCCACTTGGGCGGCTTGCCATTTTCCTTGTTTTCGCGGCGGATGTCGCGGGCACTCTGGCGCACCTCGGAAACTTGGTTGCGCAGCTCGGGAATCTCGATCACTTCCTCGACCTCGCGAAGACGATCCTCCCAATCGCGGAAATCGAGACCGGTCAGCGGCCCGTCGAAATCAAGGTCGTCCAAGTTCCTGAACAGGTCCGAGCCGCCGCTGCTGCCACCGGTGTCGCGGTTGCCGTCCGGGCGCCGGTTGGGTTGGTCGTTCGGGCCGCCCGGCTGGCCATCACGGCCTTGGGCTGTTTGCGGGTTTTCCTTATCGCCGGGACGCTGGCCTTGTCCGGGTTGGCCTTGCTGCTCCTCACCTGCTTGGCCTCTGCCTTGGCGTTGTTGATTCTCTTCCTGCTCCTCGTTGGATTGACCCTGGCCTTGACCGGGTTGGCTTTGCTGCTCCTCACCTGCTTGGCCTCTGCCTTGGCGTTGTTGATTCTCTTCCTGCTCCTCGTTGAGTTGGCCCTGGCCTTGACCGGGTTGGCTTTGGCCTTCGTCCTGGGCGAGTTCCATCTCACGCTCAACCTCCTCGCGCAATTCGTCGAGCCGGTCAGCGGCAAAACGCATCGCGTCCTCGTCGCTGCCGATGATCTTCTCGGCAGCATTCTCGACCGTGTCGCGCAACTCAGAAATGTTCTCGGTCAACCCCCGCTGAATGTCCCTGGTTTCATTGGGCAGATTGTTACGCATCAGCAACGACAACTGGTCGAGTGACTCCTCCATGTTATCCTGCCGAGCGCGACGGACACCATCTTCCAGCTCCTGCGATAGGAGCTTCTCTGAATCCTCGGCCTCTCGGGAAACCTGTTCCATTTGCTGCAGCAACTCATCTAGCTGCCCCTTTTGTGACTCAGCCATGTCGAGCGCCTCCTTGACGTCGCCCTCGTCCCTTAGGGAGCGGAATGTTTTCTGCCGATCCTCTTCGATGGCCTTGTTCAACTCGCTTTGCGTGTTGTCGAGTTCGCGCGCATCCTGACGCATCTCGCGCATAACATCGGCGAATTCGTTGGCGGTCTGTTCCTTATAATCCTCCTCGACCTCGTCGAGGTTTTGGCTGGCGCGCGAGCCGGAGTTGGCGGCTTGCGAAAGCTGTTGTTGCTCAAGGTTGCGGGCGGTCTCCTCCATTTGCTCGCGGGCCTCCTCGAGTTGCTGGCGCGACTCGGCAAGCTCATCGTCTTGGCTGCGATCCATCCGCTGTTGAACCTCGTCGAGATCGTCGATGAGGTTGCGCTGCTCGTCCTGAAGCCGCTTGAGTTCGCGCTCGATACGTTCGCGCTCGGCCTCGTCTCCAGCGTCGAGCAAGGCAATCTGCAATTCCTGCAGCCGCTGGTTCAGGTCCGACTGACGCCGCGCGAGTTCCTTGAGGCGGTTGAGGGTCTGCAACTGCTCGGCGCGCTCGCCCTGCTGTTGGGCCTGTTGTTTTTGCCGCTCGGCCTTGCTCTCCAACTCGTAATTGTTTTGCGTGTCCTGCATGTCGAGTTGGTCAAGCTGGCGCTGGGCGCGGTTGCTGTTGCCCCGACCCTGCTGTTGCTGGCGTTGTTGCTGGGCCTGCTGGCGGGAAACGCGAAACTCATTCTCGCGCAGTTTCTGCAAATGCTGTAGCGCAGTCTGCTCCTCCATGATCGCGGCGGAGAGCGCTTGGCCAAGCGCGTCGCCGCTGGAATCTTTCGCCTTGGCCAAGTTATCGGCAGCGGCCTGCATCGCCTCGTTGGCCTGATACGCTTGGCCGCCGGACTCGGAGTCCTGCAACAGCGCCGACGCCTGCTCGAGCATGCCGAGTAACTCGCCCTGAGAATCGGCCACGACCTGTATATCCTCGGCCAGTTTCTCGTCGGTGGCCTTGCGGCGCTTGATATTCCACGTGGCGCTGATGATGTCCTTCTGCGAATCGAGCAGGTTGGCGATGGACTGTTGCTGCTCACCCCCCTGTTCACCGCCTTCGCCCTGCTGTTGCTGCTGGCGCATGCCCTCGGTAGCGGATCGGTTTTGGCGGAAGATTTCCTCGAACGGCCGCACCGTGGCGAAGAATAAATCGCTGTATCCCCGGCGCAACTCGCCATCCCGGTCACGGTCATCGGCCCACAGGAAATAACTCACCACCTGCCCCACCTCGACGCCCAAATCCTCCATCCGAAGCACATGGGCAACAGCGAGCTTGTTGGTGGACAAGCCGTCGGCGGCGAGGGAAACATACTGCGGCTCCTCGCCGGCCAACTGGTAGCCGATACCGGCATCGGCCAGCCCAAAGTCGTCGCGCACCACGCCCTGCAGCCGCATCTCCTCGATGGCCGACACCTCGATGTCACCGGCGGGCGCCTCAAACTTCAGCGCCGGGGCAGCGTTCTCGAGCACGTTGAAAACATACAGAGACGGGAAGCGGTTCGTGCGCTCGTCGGCATCCTCAAGGTGCAACTCGTAACGGAACTCGCCCGACTCGCTGAAGTCGCGCAGTAGCTGGAACCGCGGGCTGCCATCAGCGAGCTGCTGCAGCGGAATGTCTTCGCCCCCGCCGTCGCGGGCCTTGAGCACCGCCGACGTGAGCGGCTTGTTGAATTGAAAATCGAACGTCAAGCCGGTGCCCTCGACGGCGGTGAGGCGGCGGGTGTTGTTGATGACCTTGTCGTCGCGGCCGGTGAACTCGGGGTAGTCGAGCCTGGCCTTCGACGACTCAAGCTCCGGGAACTCGAACACCGACAACCGGTACAGCTCCCCCTGTTGTCCGTCGTAAACCACCCTGTACACGGCGTTCGATTGCACGTTGGACAGACGGTAGCTGTAAGTCGGGTCGTCGAGGCTTTGCACCATCGTCATCCTCCGCGGGGCCTGCCCGGGTTCCTGCACAGTCAACTGCACCTCGGACCGAACGTCGGCGAACTTGGCCGAGACGATCAGGCTCGTGCCGCGCTCGATCTCGGTGTGGCCCGGGATAACCTCGACGCCGACCTTGGCCAAGCGCGCCTCTGCGCCGCCGCCAATTCCCGGCAATTGAAACGTCGACAGCGCAAACACGACCAATGCAACGGCGTGGTAAAGATGCGTCTGGGCCAGGCGGCCGTTGACCTCGAATTCCCAGCCCTGCTCGTGGGCCGCGCTGAGTGCATCAGTCAGCACCCGCTGCTGCAGGTAGTCGAGTTTGTCAGGATCGTTTTTTGCAATCTGCTCCGAAGCAGTCTCAAGCAGCTTGTTAAGACCTGGATGGTGTTGCTCGATCATCCGAACGATCTCAGCCAGCGTCAGCCAGTCTACAAGCAGCACTTTCACGAAAACAAGAGTCGCCACAGCGGCGGCACTCGTCCCGATGACAGGCCAAGCAAGGCGTACATCGATGCCAGTCGCCTCAAGCGCGATGGTGCCGAGACAGGCCACGGCGCAGGCGGCCCAGCAAATGGTCAGGCCGGAGTAAAGCTTCTGCCGACGATGCTGCTGCCGATGGAGCATCAGGAATTCCTGAAGTGTTTTTGGCTCGTTCATCTCATTACAGGTTCTGCCGTCCGGCTGCCCTTCGCGGCCAGCACGGTTTCAAGAGTGACAAATAAAAGCACCGCCGCCAAGGCCCACTGCCAGTATTCGCGACGGTGCGTCTCCTTTTTTTTAGCAGCCTCGACGGCGAGCGGCGAGGCTGCCGGGGAGCTCATCGGCAGGCCGAATCTTTTAAATTGATCCATGACGATCGGCTCGGTGCGGCTCTCCGCCGCCGTGAGGTTCACCGAGAACGTCTCCGACCAGCCGCTGCCCTTCGCGGTGTACAGGCCGGGAGCGGCCGGCGTGAAAACGGTGTCCACCGGAATCGCCGCTGCCCCGTCGCCGGGCGGCATGACGGTGACGCCGCCGCCTTGGCCGTTGTTGAACCGTGTCACGTCGACCTCACGGCCAACCACAAACTGCCGCGACTGGGTTTTGCGCTTGAGCACCGGCTTGAGAATCGAGTAGAGCAACGGGATGAACTTGGTCGAGAGCGCCAGTTGGCTGTCGGCCGGTGTCCAGCCGGAGGCCATCATCAGCAACCGGCCGGCGCCGCGCCGCGCCGCGAGCCAAGCCGGTGCTCCGGAGTCAAACCGCGCGAGCACGTCGATGCCTTCGTCAGGAAGGTTTTGCAACTCGCGATGTTTCCAAAAGTGCAGATTCGTGAAGTCGCTGAATCGCGCGTCGCCGAACACCTTCAAAATTTTGTGGTCCAGCTTGAGATCCTCGAGCAGCGCGTAGTCGCTCGACGCGATGTCGCGAACGACAACGCCGTCCGCACCAAGCCACTGTCCGAGGTTCGCGGCTTGGCTCGACGACTGCACGACCATCAGCGCGGTGGCACCGCCCTCAATCGCCTGGCCAAGCGCTTGGGCCAGCGAATCGTTGACGGCATCTCCGATGACAAACAAGTCAGCCTCCGGCAGCGGGTCGGTCGATTTACCGCTGATCGCCTCGACCTGAAAATCAAGAGTACTCGACTGCTGAAATGCACTCGCCAGATAAAACAGCGAGCCCTCGGCGTCGTTCGGTTTGTCCTCGCCAATGTATACGATGCGCACGGTTTGCTGCCGGTTTTGCGCGAAATGAAACTGGTTGTCGAACTCCGCCGCGTCGCCCCGGATGGCCAGGCGCTCGACAGACTTCCCCACCCATTCGCCCGGCAACTCGACGATCCGACTGCGGCCCGGCGGGACGTGCACCTTTTGACTGAGAGTCTCGCCGGCAGTCGTGTGCGCCAAAAACTCCAGCTCATCGCTGATGCCGTTGGCTGAGTTGCTGATGCGGAACGACGGCGCGGCCCCGGCGGTGGCCCACGGCATGCGGGAGGCAACCTGCTCGATACCGGCGTTGCCCTGGTCGTCCTCACCGATCTGCTCGAGCGTCACCTTGATGCCGGTGGGCCATTCGTAACCCTGCACAGCGTCGAGGTGGCTACCCTTCTGCAAATCACTGATGACGATAATCTCACGCCTGGCCAAGGGCTGTTCGTCCGCTTCCGGCTCGGCCTCCTGTATCGCCTCACCGACGAAAACAAGCGCTTGGCCAAGGTTGCTCCCGCCGAAGCCCGGCTTGGCCAAGCGCTCGAGTTGGGTGTTCACCTCCGCCTCGGAAGCGTTGCCGAGCCACGACTTGACCTCGGCCAACGACGCCGTCGAGTCATCGTAGGCGATCAGCGTGAAGCGGTCGCCGGGGCCGAGTTGGCCAAGCGCGGTTTGCACTTTGGCCTTGGCCTGCTGCCACAGATCGCCGCGCTGCATGCTGGCGCTGCGGTCGAGCAACACGGTGACCCATTGCCGGTCTCGCCGCGCCGCATCGGCGGGATCGTCCACCGTGACGAACGGCCGCGCAAAAACGAAGGCCAGCAACAACAGCGCGAGACAGCGCAGCAGCAGTAGCAGCAGGTGCGTCGGCCGCCGCTTGCGATCCACCGGCGGCTTGGTCTTGTCGAGAAACATCAGGCTGCTGAACGCCTGTTTGTTTTTCGGCCGATCGTGCAGCAGGTGCAGGATGATCGGGATGGCGAGGCCAAGCGCGCCCAACAAATAAAGCGGCGTCAGAAAACTCATGCGGCACTCCTCCCGTTTGAGCCGCGCTGCCGAACGACGGCGCGCGCGGGGCGTTCCTCGAGGAAGCGCTGCAACACCCGCTCGAGCGGCTCGGCGGTGGTCACGCGGAAGCCAGGGATGCCCTGCGCGCTGAATATCGCGTCGAGCGCGGCGTTGTGCGCGTTGTATTTTTGCTGATACGACTCCCGGGCCATTCCCGGGTCGAGGATGATGTTTTGGCCGCTCTCCATGTCCTCGAAAATCGCAGTGTCCTCGAAATTGAAATCGACCTCGCGCGGGTGCAGCACCTGCACAGCGCGGACATCGTGCCCGGCGGCGGCGAACAGACTCAGGCAGCGTTCCAACTCGTCGAGCGGCGAGAGGAAATCAGACACGAGCACGATCATGCCGCGCTTGCCGACGAGCGAGGCGAGTTTCTCCAGCGCCTGGCTGAGATCCGTGGCGTTGCCGGCCGGCTGGGTCTCGAGCCGGCCAAGGATCGTTTTCAACTGGTCCCGCCGGTAGCGAGGCGGGATGAACTCGCGCACGTCGCGGTCGAATGTCGCCAGGCCAACGGCGTCGCGTTGCTGCGTGAGGAACCACGCCAATGACGCGGCGAATGTGCGGGCGTAATCGCTTTTCTTGACACCGGCATCGTCACCGCCGAACTCCATCGACTTGGAAAAATCAACCAGGAACATGCAGCGCAGGTTGGTTTCGTCCTCGAATTTCTTGATGAACTCGCGGTCGGTCCGCGCCATCACTTTCCAGTCGAGGAAACGGACGTCATCGCCGGGTGAATATTCGCGATACTCGGTGAACTCGGTGGAAAAACCGGTGCGAGGGCTACGGTGCAACCCGCTCATGAACCCCTCGACCACGGCACGCGCGCGGAGCGAAAGGCTCCTGATTTTCATCAGAGCTTTCGGATCCAGAAAACGGTGCGTTGTGGTGGAACGACTCACGGCACGCGTACGGTCTCGAGGAGTTTCTCGACGACTTTGTCGGCGTCGACCCCTTCGGCCTCGGCCTTGAAATTGGGCAAGATGCGATGGCGCAATACCGGCACGGCGAGCGCCTTGACGTCGTCCGGCGTGACGTGGGAGCGGCCCTGCAACAGCGCGCGCGCCTTGCTGCCGAGGATCAGCGCCTGCCCGGCTCGAAGGCCCGCGCCCCAGTTGACCCACTCATTGACAAAGTCGGGTGTACCTTTCTGGCCGGGACGCGAACTCGCGGCCAGGCGCACGGCGTAACGCACGACCGAGTCGGCCACCGGCACCTTGCGCACGACGCCCTGGATGCGCACCACCTCCTCGGCGCTGAACACGGGGTTCAGCTGCACGTCGTCGCGCCGAGTGGTCTCGCTAACGACGCGCACCTCGTCCTCCTCCGGCAGGTAGTCGATGAACACGTTGAGCATGAAGCGGTCGAGTTGCGCCTCCGGCAGCGGATAGGTGCCCTCCATCTCAATCGGGTTTTGCGTGGCGAGCACGAAAAACGGCTTGGGCAACTCACGGCTTGTGCCGCCGACGGTCACTTGTTTTTCCTGCATCGCCTCGAGCAGCGCGGCCTGCGTCTTGGGCGGCGTGCGGTTGATCTCGTCGGCCAGCAGGACGTTGGTGAACACCGGGCCTTTGACGAAGCGTAGCTCCCGCCCGTGCTCGCCGTCGGTGAGAATCTCGGTGCCGGTGATGTCCGCCGGCATTAGGTCGGGCGTGAACTGGATACGATGAAACTCGAGGTCAAAAATCCCGGCGATGGCGCGCACCATCATCGTCTTGGCCAGGCCGGGCACGCCGGTAATAAGGCAGTTGGCACCAGCGAAGAGCGTAACGAGAATCTCCTCGACCGCCGCCTTCTGCCCGATGATGACCCGGCCAAGTTCCTGTTCTATTTTCTCGCGGCTGGCGGCGATCTGCTCGACCGCCAGGCGATCCTGCTCGTGTGTGGTTTCTGTGGTTTCCATATTTAGTGAGTCATTGAATAAAAAATAATGTTGATGCCCATCGGGTACGCCTTTGGCTCGGAGAATTCCTTGAAATACCACTCGTTGCGGCTCTCCTCCTCCCAGCCGTCGCCGAGGTCGGTGTTGTGGCAGAAGATCGCCATCAACCGGCCGGCGTCGTCGTAAACCCCGCGGTAGTGCGGTGTCTCCGCGTCGGTTCGCTCCCAAGTGATGCCGTACCGCGCGCCTTGGATGGCGGTCCGAGGGTTGGGCACCTGCGGCTTTTCCTTGAGCGGAAACACGCCCTGGAACACCTCGTGCTCAAGCGGCAGCTCCACGATCTCCCGCGCCGGGAACACCCGCCGAAACTCGCGCTCGAAATTCCGCCACTCGGCCTCGCCCCAGAAATCATCGACCATCAGGAAGCCGCCGGTGAGCAGGTACTTTCGCAGCGCCTTGACCTCGCTGTCGTTGAAGGTCAGTTCGCCCGGCTCGATGAGATAAATGAACGGGTATTGAAACAGCTTGGCCTCGGTGAGGGTGAGCACCGTGCCGTCGGGATCGACCTTGAGTGCGGTGAGCTGCTGAAGTCGAAACGACAAGTTGAGGTCGCTCTCGGGATAATCAATCGACCACTTGCCGCGGCCGCGCCAGCCGCCGCCCCACGAGTCGTACTGGATACGGGCAAAGGTGAATGTGTCGTGCGGCATTTCCTTGTCGCGGTCCCAGTTTTCCACCCCGCCACGTTTGTCGCGCTCGCCGCGAGACCAGCCGTGCTGGCTCCACGCCAAGAGTGTTGCCAGCGTCAGTGCGGCGAGCACCAGACCAAGGCCAACCCAACGGGTGGGTTTCCGAAGGGACTTCATTGCGCCTTGGCCTCTCCGGCGGGTGGTCCTGGCTTGGCCAAGCGGGTGAGCAGTTTCTGTGCGGCACGGAACCTTGGCGCGTCCTCGAGCGCCTGCAGCACGTGGCGCTTGGCCTCGAGCGGCGACGGGCCGGCCAGCGCGGTGGCCAGCCGGAAATGCAGATCCACCGGGTCGGCCGGATCAAGCAGCAGCAGTCGCTTGAGCGGCCGGATGGTCGCCGCTGTGTTGCCGGTTTGCTGCGCGGTGAGAGCCATGAAACGGTGGCCAATGGGTGAGAGCGGGTTGGCCGAGAAGAATCGCTTGGCAAGTCGATCGACCGCTTCCCAGTTTTCGCGCTCGGCGTGAATCTCCATCAACCGCCCGTACAGTTTTGTCGCCGCATCCTCGATGGCAGCCCATTGCTCGAGCACGGCGAGCTCGTCCTCCGCCTGGCCAAGTTCGCGGTGCGCCCGGGCGAGCATGCCGTACGGCGAGCCGCTGCCGCGCTGTCGCGGGTGCAGCCTGATCGACCGCTCGAGCAGCGGGATCGCCTCGAGGAATTTCTCCTCCTCGACGAGGTTGGCGCAGGTGGTGTTGAGTGCCCAGATGTTGTTCGGGTTGGCCTCGAGCCAATCGACGATGGCGTTCTTGTCGATCGGATTGACCTCGAGCGGGCTTGGCTTGGCCAAGTCCGCCTCGGCGGCGAATGCCTTGGCCAAGTCGGTGGCGAACTCGGCAAAGTCGGCCTCGAGCTTGGCCAAGGGGACAGCGTGCTTCTCGATGGCGATGTTGATGAACACCCCCTGGCCAAGGTCGCGTAAAATATTGCTGATGCACGCCTCGCTAAAATTCTTCACAAGATACTCGACCACGAGCGACGACTGGTAGTAGGCAAACTGAATATGCTCCGGACTCTTGGGCACGATGAACGCCATGCTGAGCCGCTCGATCGGCGTCATCTCGCCGCCGAGGATGAAGTCGCGGTACTCGGGTGTCATTTGCTCGCCCCACGAACTGTGGCGCAATCGCTCCTCGTAAACGGAGATGCCCTCGCTGAACCAGCGCGGCATCTTGTTGAGCGTCTTTTGCAGCGTGATGACGTGGCAGTACTCGTGCCAGAGCAGCGACTGCCAATTCTGCTGAAAGCCGATAAGCGACTTGGGGCTGTTGGCCGTGATCAGCTTGCCGAAGCAGACGCCCATGTAGCCGTCGCCGCCCGGGATGCCAAACGTCCGCACGGCAAAGTCCTTTTTCTCAGGGAAAATCTCGACGATCACCGGGCCTTCAATTTGCGTGTCGTATTTTGCGGAGAACAACTCGCGGGCCTCGGTCAGCAGATCGATCGCCTCGTCGCCGTAAAGCGCTGACTCATCGCGGGTCATCCGCAGTAGGAAACCGTTGCGATCGATCGTCGTGTATTTTTTCAGCGAGTCATGCAGCGTGAGCAGGTTGTACGTGGTCACGTCGTAGCCGTCGGCGTTGTGCGCCTCCTCGGCCAACCGCCACCCTTCCTCCTCCTGGCCAAGCCGTAACAAATCCTGCGCGAGTTGCGTCTTGGCCGGCAAATAATCCTTGCTGAACTCCAGCGCCTGCCGCTGATGCGCCGCGCCCTCCGCGAAGAGGTATTTCGACGAGAGTTTTTTGCCGATCTCGTGATCCACCAGCGGATTGGTCTTCCAATATTTCAAGCCACTCGCTCGCGCCGACTTGGCTTTGTCCGGCTCGTTCCGAACGGTGTGGAGCGCGGCCTGCAACGCCCAGCTCGCGGCGTGGTTCGGGTTGATCTTAAAGATCGCCTTGAGGATGCCGTTCGCAGTGTCGTACTGCTCGGCGTCGGCCTGGTTGTGCGCCTGCAACAGCAGCGACGGGACGTGGTCGGGGTTGGTGAACATCGCCGTGTGCAGCGGTTCCTCCATCTGCGACGGATCGCTCTCTGCGTAGGCCTTGGCTAGACCGTAAAGCAGATCAGCGTCGTCCGGGTAATGCCCTATCGCTCTAGTAAAGGTCTGCCCCGCCAGCTTAAAATCACGCTTGGCGAGGGCCAGTTCACCTGTGGCCAACAAAGCCTCGCGATTGTCGGAGCTCGACTTGAGCACGCGGTCGAACAGGTTCTCCTTCACCTGCTTGGGATCGGTGGCGGCAGCCTTGAGTAACGCGCGACCGATGAAGATGAGCGTATTCTCATCGCTGATACCGCGTCGGCCGTTGAGGAACTGCATGATGACCTGCAGCATCTGGCCGGCCTGCTCGGCGTCGCCGTTGGCCTCGTAGGCGAGATGAAACAGCCAAAGCGCCTCGGCGTTGGAACCGTAGCGGTAATCCTTCAGCAACTCGGTGGCAAACTGCCTCGCCTCGGGGTACTCGCCGGTGGTCAACCGCGCCCGGAGCAGCAACAATCGCCAGCCGCTGTCGAATTCTTTGGCGGCAATGGCCGCCTCGCTGGCCTGGATCGCCTTGGCGTACTCGCCGGTGGCGAACAGTTGGCGCGCCTCCTTCAACGTCGCCGCCCGCGCCTGGCCAAGCGCCAAGCAGAGCAACGCCAAGAGAGTGCAAAACCGAATTGTGCGATGCATCGAACCCACCACCATGCTCATACCTCCCAAGGGCGGATTAAGTTACTGTTGATGTGAAAAAAACGTATCATCGGATCTCCGTCAGCATCCGTTTACAACCCCGTTTCTTCAAGACAAATCGCGGGCGGGGCATTGCTTTGCAGCCGGGTGTTTGTAGGCTTTTTCCGCTATGAAACTGTGCCGATTGTCTGTCTTGGTTGCTTTCGCCGTTGCCTCACCCGCCTGCCCGGCCACGGTCTCCAGCCCAAAACCGTGCTGGATCACAAAGGCACGCTGCACTTTGTTTACCTCGCCGGCGACGCCGGCGGCTCAGATGTGTTTTACACCCGGCGAAATGCGGGAGAGTCCTAGTTCGCCAAGCCGCTGCGCGTCAATCAACCCCCCGGCAGCGCAGTGACGATGGGCTCCATCCATGGCGCCAAGCTCGCGCTTGGCCAAGCGGGCCGCGTGCACGTGGTGTGGAACGGTTCGCTCAAGGCGGGCAAACACGGCCACGACACATTCGAGATCCTGCACTAACCCCGCTTGGCCAAGCAGCATCGAAGAGTTTACATCAAAAAAACTTGCTTCGGCGTCGGTTCAGCGTGGACAGTCGGCGCATGGATCAGCCGGATCAATTACGGGAACTCTTTCGGATGCAGAAATCGCTCAATGAGCGGATTGGCGTGCAGACCGACGAAATGAGCGACGAGCAAAAAACCGAATGGGTGCTCAACTACTGCCGCGCCATGGGTCAGGAAATCGCCGAGTTGACCGACAGCGTTCCGTGGAAATGGTGGGCCAAGTACCAAAAACTCGACGAGCAAAACGCCCGCGTCGAGGTTGTCGACCTGTTCCATTTTCTCATCAGTCTCGCGCAGGTGCTCGGCATGAGCGCCGACGATATCTTCGCCGCATACGTGAAAAAGAACGAAGTCAACTTCCAGCGGCAAGACAGCGGCTACACCGAAAAGAACGAGGACGACTCACGCCACATTTAAAGCCGCACCCCCATGAGCGATCCCAGCGCTGACATCGCCAAGGTGCTGATTTCCGAGGAGGAAATCCGGCGGCGCGTCGGGGAGTTGGCGGCGCAGGTGCAGTCGGACTTCGCCGGGCGCGACCTCGTCGTGGTTGGACTGCTCAACGGGACGCTGATGTTTCTCGCCGATCTCGTGCGCGAAATCGGTCTGCCGCTGCGGCTCGACTTCATCGGCGTGTCCAGCTACAGCGACGGCACCGAGTCGCGCGAACTGGTGTTCACCAAGGAATTGAAACTCGACGTGGCCAACCGCGAGGTGCTGCTCGTGGACGACATCCTCGACACAGGAAAAACCCTCCGCGCCGTCATCAACAAACTGAACGGCATGGCCCCCCGCCAGGTTCGCACTTGCGTCCTGCTCTCCAAAAAAGCGCGACGCGAATACGACATCCCCGCCGACTACATCGGCTTCGAAATCCCGGACGAGTTCGTCGTCGGCTACGGCCTCGACTACGCGGAAAAATACAGAAATCTGCCAAGCATCGGGATTTTGAAACCGGAGTTGTACTCTTGAAAGTTTCGGTGAAATTCTGGTCGTATTTTGCCGATTTAACTGGGTGCAAAGAGGCCGAAATTGAACTGTCCGACTACACCACACTTGGCCAAGTGCATACAATAGTACTCGAACAATTCCCAAAACTGGCCGGGGCAAAAAACAGCACACTCAAAGCCGTTGGCTTGGAATACGAAGATGACGATTTCGTCTTGAGCGACGGCGATGAGGTTTCGTTTTTCCCGCCGGTACAGGGAGGTTGATCGATGAAAACGGAACTAACCATTTCAACTGCCGCGATCAACGAGGCGGCCTTGGCCAAGCGCCGGGAGATGGGCAAAGGTATGGGAGCAGTGATTTACTTCTCGGGCGTGGTGCGCGAAATCGAAGGTAATGCCCCTATCACCGCGATCGATTATGAGGCCCACGAGGAAATGGCCCGCCACCAATTCGCCCTTATCTTCGACGCCGTCGAAAAAAGTTGGCCGGTGGAGTCGGTGCGCTTGGTCCATCGGCTCGGCGTGGTGCCGGTGAACGAGCCGTCGCTGTGGGTGGAAGTGACCGCGCCGCACCGTGCGGAGGCATTCGACGCCTGCCAATTCCTCATCGACGAGATGAAGCAAAAAGTCCCGATCTGGAAAAAGCCCCTGCCGGCCTAGCCCAGTACCTCGCGTGCCCAGGCGAGGGCTTGTTCGCGGGTGGTTAGTTCGCCGGCGAGTTGGCGGTTGCGGATGTCGCTGAGCAGCTTGCCCAGTTTTGCCCCCGGCGCTTGGCCAAGCGCGATCAGGTCGCCGCCATCGACCAGCGGTTTTTGCAGCTCCGGTTGGTTTTGAAACTCCACGAACTTGGCCTCCAAAAATTCGAAGTTATCGAGCTTGCCGGTGGAGGCGAGGCTGTCGAGCCGGTGCAGCGCCAGTTCGACCGGGAAGGTCGGGCGGAGAAACAGTTTTCGCAATGTGGCCGGGCGCATCTTTTGCGCGTCCTTCAACTGCATGTGATGGCGTACGCAGGTTTTCACCACGGCGCTGTTGGCCTTGGGGAAGCGCAGGCGGTTCATGATTTCCAGCGTCATGACGGCTCCAACTTTTTCGTGACCCAAAAAACGGATGCGCCCCTCGTCGCGGCTCTGCGTCGCCGGCTTGGCGATGTCGTGCATCAGCACCGACCAAATCAGCGTCGTGCCGGCGTCGCCCGGCAGGTGGCTGAGCATGAGGCGAACGTGGGTAAACACATCGCCCTCGGGGTGGTATTTGGGCGGCTGCTCGCAGCCGATGGTGGCCGCCAGCTCCGGCAGCACCTCGGGCAGCAGCCGGCTCTCGTGCAGCAAGTCGAGCCCGCGCGCGGCGTGCGGCGTGCGGAACAGTTTCAGCAACTCATCACGGATGCGCTCGGCGCTCACTTCGCGGATGGCGGCGGCGTGTTGCTGCACGGCGGCGAACGTCGCCGGGTCGATTTCGAACCCAAGCTGCGCGGCGAAGCGCACGGCACGGAGCAGGCGCAATCGGTCTTCGCCAAAGCGTTCCGCCGGGTCGCCGATGGTGCGGATGCGCCGGGCGTCGAGATCGGCTTGGCCACCGACCCAGTCATGCAGTTCGTCGGCGAGAGGATTGTAAAAAAGTCCGTTGATGCTGAAGTCGCGCCGCATAGCATCTTCGCGCGCGTCGGTGAATCGCACGCTGCCGGGCCGCCGACCGTCGGTGTAATCGCTCTCGGCGCGGAAGGTGGCCACCTGATATTCGTGACCGGCTTCGAGCACCATGATTACGCCGAACTGTTTGCCGACCGGGATGGTCTTGCGGAACAGTTGCTCGATCTCATCCGG
>JABGZB010000079.1 GCA_018674955.1 Verrucomicrobiota bacterium
AGTGATGCAGCAGGCTGTACCCATCCACCAAGATTCGAACGATCCCCATGCGCCCGACGCTACGGCCACGGCCGCGCTTGGCCAAGCACTTGGTTTGGTGGTAGCATGCCGCAGCGGACGCAATGCCTATTTACGAATACGAACTGTGCGACGATAAGGGTGACTGTAGGCCATGCGGCGGCCCCGGCTTCACGCTACGTCGGCCCGTCTCAGCCAAGCCGCTTGAGAAATGTCCGGCCTGCAAACGGCCGGTACGAAAAATCATCTCCAGCTTCAGCACCCCCACCCACCTTAAGCCGCTCTCAATCACCGAGGCGAAAAAAGCCGGCTTCACCGTTTATAAAAAACTTGGAAAAGGGGAATACGAGCGGCAGTAACGGCGATTCCTTTTTTAGATATAATGAACATTACGCTTTAATCAGGCGTCTGAACCCTCGATGTCCACGCTTGTGGGTATCCGCAGCGGGCTTTCCGCTGTGAGATGGCTGTTTCAGCCGAAGAAGGTTGGTTTGGTTGTTTGGGTTGACGGGCGTCCCGACAGGGGCGCCCGCATTTTTTTCCACTCAACACTTTAAGCCCCAGCGGCACGGTTTAGGCGGTCCCGGAGGGCAGCCCATTCGTCGCCGGAGGGAAGTGACTGCACCAGAATGGTTTCGGCGTCGAGTTGGTCACAGCGGTGCAGTGTGCTGTAAAGTTCCCTCGCAAAGTCGCTGACGACGGCCGGCAATTCATGCCAACGCTCGCTTGGCCAAGCTGCGGGCTCGGCTGTGCGAGCGATGACGTGGGTCGTCTCGTCAGCTTGGACAAGCGCGGCGGCCATGTCTCCCTCCACGATGATTAACTTTGCCCGCGGCGAGTAGTGTCGCTGGAGTTGGCCGGGGCTTTTCAACGGCTCGGCAGCGGCGGGATGCTTCGCGGTGGCCACCGGGCCGAGGACGGCTTGCAGTTGGCCAAGCGAGATCATCCCCGGGCGTAGTAGGGTCGGCGTGTCGCCGGTGAGGTCGAGCACGGTGGACTCGATGCCGAGGTCGCACGCGCCGCCGTTGAGCACCAACGGGATGAGGCCACCGAGTTGATCGACGACGTGCTCCGCCCGGGTCGGTGACACGCGGTTCGAGCGGTTCGCGCTAGGTGCCGCGAGCGGAAAGCCACACTTGGCCAGCACGGCTGTGAATACCGGATGCGCGGGGCAGCGAACGGCGACGGTCTTGCCACCGGCGGTGACGATGTCCGGGATCGAGTCGGCCTTGGGCAGCACGAGCGACAACGGGCCGGGCCAGAATGCCCCGGCCAGTTGAGCGGCGGCCCTTGGCCAGGCGGCGACGCAGCCCTCGGCTATCTCGACGGAATCGATGTGGACGATGAGCGGGTTGCCGGCGGGTCGGCCCTTGGCCTCGAAGATGCGAGCGACGGCCTTGGGCGATCGCGCATCGGCGGCCAATCCGTAAACAGTCTCGGTCGGCAGCGCGACGAGTTGCCCCTGTGCCAGCAGTTCAGCCGCTTGGCCAAGTGCGCCGGGCGCGTCCGCCTCTTGCACTTCCGTGCTAAATGCGTGTTCACTTGCGTCGGTCACGGCTTGGTCAGGACGATCAGGTGATCGCGTCTTTTATTGAATCAGCAATGGCGCGATCACCAGTGCGATGACGGTCATGAGTTTCAGCAGGATGTTCAACGACGGGCCGGAGGTGTCCTTGAGCGGATCGCCCACGGTGTCGCCGACCACGCCGGCTTTGTGGGCGTCACTGCCTTTTTTGTGGTACACGCCATCGACCTCCACGCCTTTGCCTTCCTCGAACATTTTCTTGGCGTTATCCCACGCGCCACCGGCGTTGGCCTGGAAGAGCGCGAGTAACACGCCGCTAACCGTCACGCCCGCAAGCAGGCCACCGAGAGCTTTCGCGGCCTCTTGGCCATCTCCGTCCATGGCCCATTTGAAACCGAACCCAACCACCACGGGCGTGAGCACGGCCAGCAAGCCGGGCTTGACCATCTCGCGGATGGCCGCCGCTGTGGAGATGGAAACGCAGTTGGCGTACTCGGCCTTGCCGTCGGCGGCTTCATAAATCTTGCGGTCCTCCTCGGACCATTCGTCCACCGGCTTGTCGCCGTGTTCCTTCATCTTGGCGAGCGCGGCATTCAACTCGGGTATGTCCCTGAACTGTCGCTGCACTTCGATAATCATGTCGCCGGCCGCGCGACCTACGGCGTCGATGGCCATGGCGGAGAACAGGAAGGGCAACATCGCGCCCACGAAAAGGCAGGCCATCACGTTGGGGTTGGCAATGTTTATGTTATCGATGTCGGCCACGCCCATGTAGGCGGCGAACAGCGCGAGGGCGGTGAGCGCGGCGGAGCCAATCGCGAAGCCTTTGCCAATGGCGGCGGTGGTGTTGCCCACGGCGTCGAGGCTGTCGGTGCGGGCGCGGACCTCCTCGGGCAGCTCGCTCATTTGGGCGATGCCGCCGGCGTTGTCTGCGACAGGGCCGTAGGCGTCCACGGCGAGTTGGATGCCGGTG
>JABGZB010000080.1 GCA_018674955.1 Verrucomicrobiota bacterium
CACCCGCCTCATTCATCAGCTTGATGCTTTCTGCTTTTTTGAAATCTGCTGTCACCGTGGCCTTGGCCTCGAGGAAAGTTCGGTAGCGCACCGGAATCACTTTCTTGAGCGACGCGATGTAAAAATCACTAGAGATGCCACTAAATGGCGAGTCGCCAAAGATAAAAGCATTGGTCTTGCTCAAGGCGAACACCTGCGCCGAGCTAACCTGCGGCAAGCCGAACACAACCCTGTCTTGAATGCCCAAAGGGGGGCTGGTGGTGGCGGTTAAATTTTGCAACAACGCCATCTTCTCGAGGGTGTCGAGGGCTGGTTGGGCCTTGTAGGTCTCCTCCAGGCTTTTCTGAAAATCCAACCCCGCTTTGTATGCCTCTATCACGGCCAAGCCTGACTTGAGGCCATCGGGAGTGCTCAGGATATCTGCCCGAATGGAGGCAACGGCTTCCTCGACTTTCATCTCCTTGTACTCGTTCGTTCGCAAGGTGACGATGTCCTTGGCCAAGTTGGGGATGCCGTTAGTTTTGTATCCCGCCAAGTTGGTAATGCCTGACCAGTAAGTCTTTAAAAGCGCATCTCGTTGTTCCGGCTTCAGTTCGTCAAATTTTTTCTCCGCTTCGTCGAGGTAGTTTGTCGCGGGGAAAGTCACGTACGACACCTGCCTCCGCTCGGGGATGCGGTTATTCGCGAGTGTGTTGGTGTAATGTGTTTTAATCTGCTCGTCGCTCGCCTGCACCAGCGGGAGATAGTTTGTGTGGCTCAGGAAAAGTGCCTCCGCCTCGAACTGCTCGTTTTGATTCCGAAATTCAACTTCAGCCTCTTGGGCGGATACAAGGCTACCTGAAATGGCAGCCAATTCTTGCAGTTGTCCAACACCTATGGTGTAACTCGCATATGCCAAAAGTTGGTCATCCCCGTTAAAGTTAGATGACAACTCACCGAGCAATTCCTGTCTTGTCCGGGTTTGACCCAAGGGTGCACTTTTTAGGGATTGGTCAATAAGCTTGATGACCCAATCCTCTGAGTCCGTCTTGCTGGGTTGGATGCCGTACTTTGCCATCAACGCTTGTCGGGCCAGGACGTTGGGGACTTGGTTGTCGATTAACTCGTCATTTAAGTTCGGTAGTCGTCCTCCGTAATTTAAAATTAGCGGCCCCAAGACAATGTTTCGCGCTTCGATCCATTGGCCACGGGTTACCGTCTCCCAGCCCCGCTTTCCTTTCAGTTGGCCGTAAACGCCGGTCTCCGACTGGTTCCTTCGGCCGAAAATAAGATCCTCAGCATCTGGAGTGAATAGGATGACAAAGCCGATAACCACCGGGATTGCGATTAGCCCAAACAACCACTTCTGTTTGTTTCGGATAGTTTGAAAATTGATCATGTTCCCGTAAAAAAGGACAGGGAAGCTACTCCCCTCTGCTATGAAGGGTCAAACGCAAAAATGATTATTTTGTGACAGTTTGGCCCGCCGGGTTGCAACTGACATACCCAAACGCGACACTGCCGGCACTTATGCGGATCATCGGAGGCACATCGGCTGGTGCAATAATAAAGGTTCCCAAGGGGCTCGGGGTGCGTCCCACGCCGGACAAAGTGCGCTTGGCCATCTTCAACAGCTTAGGCGGTTTTGCCGAGGGTGCACGGGTGCTGGAGGTGTTTGCCGGCACCGGTGCACTTGGCCTCGAGTGCCTCAGTCGCGGCGCAGCGTCGGCTATATTTGTCGAGTTGTCCGCCAAGCACGCCCGCGTCATGCAGGCCAACGCCGGAGCTATCGGCGTCCCGCTTGGGCAAACGCAGTTCAAAATCATGGACGCATTCGTCGCGCTTCGCCAATTTAGGGACAACGGGGCCAAGTTCGACCTCATCCTGGCCGACCCGCCGTACGGCGACAAAAACGTGAACAAACGATCCGAGTCATTCGCCCAGCAAATGCTCGACGACGAGAACCTCCCGGTGCTGCTGGAGCCCTGTGGCCTGTTCATCCTTGGCCATACCAAGCGCGACACGCTGGAGTTCCCGGAGCCGTGGAAACAAAAAAAGATGCTCAAACACGGCGACACGCACATCGAAATCCTCCGCTTGGCCAAGGGCTATGGCACACCCGAAACAAGCGGCCTTGCAATACGGGATGAGTTGTCAAATTATCCGCGCCCTGTGATGAACAAGACAAACCTGTTACCCGAACCGAAATTCCTCCCGGAACTCCACACTACCTACCGTCCGGCGATACTGGCCAACCGAGCTTTCGAGCAGGCCGCACGCGACACAGGCTCGGCGGTGGATGTCGGGATTGCGCTGGAGCAAGCCGACGGCTCTGTCTTCCACCACCGAACGGTTATCTTCCCTGAGGGGCACGCTCTAGCGGAAAACAACTTCCGGCATGTCGAGCGCATCGTGAAGTTTCTGCTCTGGCAGCGCGGCGGTTGGAAAATTCACTTGAGCGGCGCCGAGAGCCTCGTGCCCAATCTTCAAGATCATTACAGGACAAACGAGTTCGGCAAATTTGACGATGACGTGATCGGTGTTCGGAACAACGAACAATCGATCGAGGTGGTTGGCTGTACTGAATTGCCGGCCGAACATTCCGAAGCCCGGCCGATCGGCCGCAATCTCGACGGCTGCCGGATCGGGTTTGACCTCGGCGGCAGCGACCGAAAAGCAGCGGCGGTCATCGACGGCGAAGTGAAGTACAGTGAGGAGATAGTCTGGGATCCCTACTTCGAGCAGGATCCGGATTACCACTACGAAGGCATCATGGACACGCTCAAGCGCGCCGCCGAGCATTTGCCCCGAGTAGACGCCATCGGCGGGAGCGCCGCCGGTTGTTACTCGCACAACCGCGTGACGTGGGCTTCACTGTTTCGCGGCGTCGGCCCGAAAGATTTCGACGAGAAAGTCAGGGGCATGTTCCTCAAAATCGCCGAGGAATGGGGAGTTCCGCTGGACGTGATCAACGACGGCGAAGTCACCGCGCTAGCCGGATCGATGGCCATGGGGAAGAACGGCGTGCTCGGCATCGCCATGGGCACGAGTCAAGGCGGCGGCTACATCGACATGGACGGCAACATCACGACTTGGCTTAGTGAGTTGGCTTTCGCGCCGGTCGATCTGCACCCCGAGGCGCCAGCGGACGAGTGGTCGGGTGACCTGGGTTGTGGCGCGCAATATTTTTCTCAACAAGCCGTGGGCCGCCTGCTCCCAGCCTCTGGCATTGAGTACGACAAGACGCTGAATCTGCCGGAGCAGTTGAAGATTGTTCAGGCGCTCATGGAGGGAGGCGACGGGCGAGCGCTGAAGATTTACGACGCCATCGGAATTTACCTCGGCTACTCGCTGGCGCATTATGCGGAGTTTTACGACTACGAATATGTGCTGTTGCTCGGCCGCGTGACGAGCGGCTCCGGCGGTGAGCACATCATCGCACGATCAAAAGAAGTGATGGAGGCGGAGTTCCCCGACTTGGCCAAGCGCATCAAGTTCCACATCCCGGACGAAACCGAGAAACGCCACGGCCAAGCCATCGCCGCAGCCAGTCTGCCGAAGATTAGTTGAGCTAATCCGCTTAGGCGCGGCTTTTGAGGAAGCGCTTCAGCACCACTGGGTTTTCCTCGAAAAACGAGGCCAAGTCCTCGAGGGCATTCACGGTGTCACGGCTCAAGTGATGCTCGATACCCTCAATATCCCGCTGCTGAGTTTCGCCGTCGAGTTCGAGTAGCGAGAAAAACCGGGACAACGTGGCATGCCTCCGCTGAATTCGTTCCGCGACCTCCCTGCCCTCCATGGTCAGTACCAGTCCGCGCTTGTATTTCTCATGCTCCACAAACCCCGTCTCGCAGAGCTTCTTGACCATATTGGTGACCGATGCCTGACGGATGTTGAGTGAGTTGGCGATGTCGACCACTCGCGCTTGGCCTGTTTCCTGGACAAGTTCAAGAATACGCTCCAAGTAATCTTCAGCGCTTTGACTGGGGGTGTTCTGCATCCAACTGGGGTTCTTCGGCTATTTGCCCCGCCGAAACCAACTGCGGGCGGGAGCGGCCTCCTCGGCGGCGGCGGCGGGCCTGGCGCGGTGCGGCTTGGATGAGGCCGTCGGGGCGAACTGCGTGCGGAGCAACTGGCTGCGGGCAGCGGTCAATGCCATGATGAATTCATCGTACGACTGGTAGCGGTTGGCCGGGGACTTGTCCATGGCCCGCACGATCGCATCACTCGTCGGGCCGGTAATGGACGGAACCAGCTTATGCGGCGGTGTAAGGGGTTTGTTCATGTGAGCCAGCACCACATCGTCAATCTCGGGAGCCTCGAATGGTGTGTGGCCCGTAAGGGAATGAAAGAGGGTTCCGGCCAAACTGTACATGTCAGCTAGAAACGTTTCGGGTTCGCGGCGCAATTTCTCAGGCGCAATGTAATACGGCGTCCCCCAGATCTGCTCGGAATAATCGACTCCAGCCTCGGATTTGCAGGCCAAGCCGAAGTCGATCAGCTTCGGTTCGTTGTTGATGTTGAAAAGGATGTTGCCGGGCTTGATGTCGCGATGGAGCAACTTGTTCTTGAGTGCGGTGTCCAGAGCGGAGGAAATCTTGATCCCGATGTCGAGCACGCGGAGTTCTGGGACGATGCCAAGCTGGTCAATCAAGCCGTCCAAGCTTCCGGCCTGTGCCAGTTCCATCACGAGATAAAGCTGTTCGTTGAATTTGCCGAACTGGTAAAGGTGAATGATATTGGTGTGGTTCAATCGGGCCACGGCCCTCGCCTCAACGTAGAACGCCTCAAGCCCCTCCTCGTCGTCGGCCAGTTCCGGTTGCATCAACTTGATTGCAACGTCCCTCTTCAACACCGTATCGACGGCCCGGTAAACGGTGCCCATCCCTCCCGCCGCGATCCTCGAGTTCAACTCAAAATGCTCGAGCATCATTGGCATCATCAACTCCGCGCCGCACTTGGCACAGTCCGTCGTTCCCAGCGGTTGCAGTTCGCCGGGGATAAAGGCGTTGCCCCCGCACGACATACAGTTCACCAGCTTCAGCGGCTTGCTTCCTGTCTCCTCGACTTCCGAACTCACTTCCGCAAGCTACCATACGCCCCCGCCGGTTGCCAATGCCGGCCCGCTTGGGCAAGCGGCGAGTGGATTGGTTTGACTCCCAAACTTTCCTTGGTAATCTCCGCGCTCTTTTGCCGTGGCTTCCCACCCGGCACCCCCAATCAAACCAAGATTTATGGCAGCAAAAAAAACGACGAAATACGTCTATCACTTCGGCAAAAAAACCGACGGCCACGGCAAAATGAAGGCGCTCCTCGGTGGCAAAGGTGCGAACCTCGCAGAGATGACCCGCATTGGGCTCCCGGTGCCTCCGGGGTACACCATCACCACCGAGGTCTGCACCTACTACAACGACCACAAAAAGTCGTACCCAAATATGCTGCAAAAGCAGTTGGAGGACGGCGTCACGCGGATGGAGAGGCAGCTCGGCAAGAAGTTCGGCGACAAAGAGAATCCGCTCCTGCTTTCCGTCCGTTCCGGAGCACGCGAGTCGATGCCCGGCATGATGGACACCATTCTCAACCTTGGCCTGAACGACGAGACTGTCGTGGCATTGGCCAAGTCCAGTGGTAACCCCCGCTTCGCCTGGGACAGCTACCGGCGCTTCATCCAAATGTACGGCGACGTCGTCATGGGTGTGCAGAAACTGCCAACCGAAGACGAGGAACCGTTCGAGATTCTGATCGAACAAGTGAAGAAAAATCTTCTCGGCAATGCTCACGCCGAGGACACCGATCTTTCTGCCGACGATTTGCAAGTCCTCGTCGCCGAGTTCAAAAAACTCGTCAAGAGCCGCACCGGCAAGGCGTTCCCGAACAACCCGTGGGATCAACTTCGCGGCTCGGTCGGCGCTGTGTTCAGTTCGTGGATGAATGACCGTGCCGTTGTGTACCGCCGCAAGTACAACATCCCGGTTGAGTGGGGCACGGCGGTCAACGTGCAGTCGATGGTCTTCGGCAACACCGGCGACAGCTCCGGCTCCGGTGTTGCCTTCACCCGCGACCCCGCCACCGGCGAGAATGTTTTCTGGGGTGAGTTCATGATGAACGCCCAAGGTGAAGACGTGGTGGCCGGTGTCCGCACGCCGGACCCCGTTATCGGTCTCAAAAAAGTTTTGCCCAGCGCACACAAGGAACTGCTCCGCATTTGCAAAGTGCTCGAGAAACATTTCCGTGATGTGCAGGACTTCGAGTTCACCATCGAGGAGGAAAAAGTCTTCATGCTCCAGACCCGCAACGGCAAGCGCACCGGCCTCGCAGCTGTTCGCATCGCCTGCGAAATGGTGAAGGAAAAACTGATCACGTGGAAAGAGGCCGTAACACGCATCCCGGCGGACGACTTGGACCAGTTACTCGCCCCGGTCTTTGACCAAGCGAGTGTAAAGCAGGTCAAAACCATCGCTAAGGGCCTCCCGGCTGGCCCGGGCGCCGCAACCGGCAAAGTGTACTTCAACGCCGACCGCGCCGAAGCCGCCAAGGCCAAGGGCGAAGAAGTATTGCTCGTCCGCCTCGAGACTTCCCCGGAGGATTTGCGCGGCATGATCGCCGCCAACGGCATTCTTACCGCACGAGGCGGCGTTAGTTCGCACGCGGCATTAGTCGCCCGGCAAATGGGCAAAATCTGCATTTGCGGCGCTGCCGGAGTGCAGATCAACTACGCCAAGCGAACGATGCAGATCGGCAAATTGAACTTCAAGGAAGGCGATTTCCTCTCCATCGACGGAACAAGCGGAGAGATTTACGCGGGCGAAGTCAAGACCGCCCCATCGGAAGTCGTCCAAGGCTTGCTCGAGAACAAGACCGCGGCCAAGCGCAGTCGCACTTACAAAAACTTCACGCAGATCATGGCTTGGTGCGCCAAGGCCAGCAAGATGCAGGTTCGCACTAACGCCGACACGCCGGCTCAAGTGAAGAACGCGATCGCGTTCGGCGCGACAGGCGTCGGACTGTGCCGCACCGAGCACATGTTCTTCGAGGGCGACCGCATCGACGCAGTGCGCGAAATGATCCTCGCCGACAACGAAGCCGACCGCCGCAAAGCCGTCAAGAAATTGCTCCCGTACCAACGCAAGGATTTCGAGGGTATCTTCAAGGCGCTCAACGGTCTGCCGGGCACGATCCGTTTGCTCGATCCGCCGTTACACGAGTTCCTCCCTCACGACAAAAAACAGATCGGCGACTTGGCCAAGAAGCTCAACGTTAAGCCGGCGGAAATCAAAAAGCGTGTTGACGAGTTGCACGAGTTCAACCCGATGCTCGGCCACCGAGGCTGTCGCCTGGCCATCTCTTACCCGGAGGTTGCTGAGATGCAGGTGCGCGCCATTTTCGAGGCTGCCGCCAACGTGCAGAAGAAAAAAATCAAGGTGAATCCCGAGATCATGGTGCCGCTCGTTGGATTCAAAAAAGAGCTCGAGTTGCAGGCCGAGATCGTCCATCGCGTGGCCAAAGAAGTTAGCAAGGACAAAGGCGTGAAACTCAAATACCTCGTTGGAACGATGATCGAGGTGCCGCGCGGCGCATTGACCGCTGACGAAGTGGCCGAGGTCGCCGAGTTCTTCAGCTTCGGCACAAACGACCTCACCCAAATGACCATGGGCATGAGTCGCGACGACTCCGGTTCCTTCCTTCCAAACTACGAGGAAGAGGAAATCGTCTCCAACAACCCGTTCGCCGTGATCGACCAAACCGGTGTCGGGCAATTGATGGAGATCGCCGCGACCAAGGGCCGCAGCACCCGCAAGAACATCAAGCTGGGCATCTGCGGCGAGCACGGCGGCGAACCCAGCAGTGTGAAATTCTGCCACAGCCTTGGCCTGAGCTACGTGAGTTGCTCGCCCTTCCGCGTGCCGGTAGCCCGCTTGGCCGCCGCGCAAGCCGCCTTGGCCTAAACCAAGCGCTTGGCCAAGCGCAAAACATTTCAAAACGCCCGGTTTTCCGCCGGGCGTTTTTCTTTGCCCTTGACCCTCTGCTGGTTGGGCAGCAGTTTTCCCACGTGAGAATTCTCTTCACGACCCTTCTTTTTGCATCGCTGGCTGGCTTGGCCTCGGCGGCGGACATGGGGCGTTCTGTCGTTCAGGTGCAGGTGTACAGCCAGACCCCGATCTGGGATGCCCCGTGGCGGAACAACCCGGTGTCAGGTTCAAGCGGTACCGGGTTTGTGATCGATGGCGAGCGAGTCATGACCAACGCCCACGTGGTCAGTTGGGCCAAGCAGATTGTCCTGCGTAGGTTTCAGGATCCTCGCCCATGGCTTGCCCGTGTTGAATACATCTCCCACGAATGCGACTTGGCTGTGCTCAAGGTGGATACCCCTGGTTTTTTTGACGGGCTCGAGCCCCTCCCGCTTGGCGGGTTGCCGAAGGTTCAGTCCACGGTTGTGACCTGCGGCTATCCTGCCGGGGGCGAGCAGATCAGCTACACCCGGGGGGTTGTCTCCCGTATCGAGATGCAGAATTACGTGCACATCGGCAATAGGGCATTCTTGTCAGTACAAACGGATGCCGCTATCAATCCCGGCAACAGCGGTGGGCCGGTTTTCCAGGGCAACAAGGTGGTGGGTGTCGCCTTCATGGGTACTCCGGGGCTGGAGAACACCGGCTTCTTTATTCCGGCGGCAGTGATCGAACATTTTCTCGAGGACGTCGGCGATGGCGTACACGACGGATTCCCTAAGGCCGGTGTCCGGATCGTCTCGCTGCAAAACCCGGCGTACCGCCGTTATCTCGGGCTGCCGGCCACCGGCGACGGTGCGAGAATCGACAGCCTTGCCGATTACACAGAGAAGGCGGGGTTGCTGAAAAAGGACGACGTCATCCTTGCTGTCGGGGAACATCCCGTCGGCAGTGACGGCACGATCCTGCTGGAAGGCAATCGAGTATATTGCACCACCGCATTTCAGGTGCCGCAAAAGGGAGAAAAGCTCAAGCTGAAGATCTGGCGTGACAAAAAGGAGATCGACGTTGCGGTGCCGATGAAAGTGCGCGGCGAAGACTCGAATATCGGCAACCTGTATGATGCTCTACCCCGATACTTTGTTTTCGCCGGACTGGTATTCACGCCGCTTACGCTGGATTACGTGAAGACATTTGGCCGTAACTGGCGCGGCGTCGCAAACTCAGAAATGATTTATGAGTTGTACTACCGGCGCAACGAGACGCCAGCCAAGGTTCGCAAGGAGCCAGTAGTCCTCGCCACGACCTTGGCCCACGCGGTCAACGCTGACATGCGCTTGGCCAGTCGGGCGATGATCGACACGATCAATGGTAAACGCATTGAATCCTTGGAAGATGTTATTGCTGCATTCGAGGACAACAAAAAACCGCAGCACATGATTCAGTTTATCTCTGGCACCGTGGAGTGCCTGGACAACACCCGGGCTGAACTGGCCAACCCCGAAATTCTTTCAACCTACGGCATTCAAGCCGATCGCCGCCTATGAAAATTAAAACTTCGCTAATTTTAGCCTCATGCATTTTTGCGACGGCCTCCGTTGTTTTCAGTCAAGACGCCCCCGAACCGGACTGGCAGACGAGTATCGTTACTTTTGACATCACGCGTAATAACTTCAACTTCCGCATCCCGTGGGATAAGCGGGCGCAAACCGCAGCCAAGCTTGGAACTGTAATCGAGGGCAACGAAATACTGACAACCGCTCAGGGCTTGGCCAACCACACATTGGTTCGACTGCAAAAAGGAGGTCGAGGCAAATGGTACAGCGGCAGCGTCGAGTGGGTTGATTACCAGGCAAACCTCGCCGTCGTCGGCGTCAGCGATGCGGCGTTTTGGGAGGGGTTGGCGCCTGTGCGTTTCGCCCAGGCAGATGAACTGAAGAGAAACCTGCAGATCGTGCGTTGGCGCGGCGGAAACATTGAGCGGCGCGCAGCGGAGTTCAGTCGCTTTAGTGTGGCGGACGCCAATTTCAACCAAGCGCCACGTATTGAGATGAAAACCAGCTCGGAAATGGAGGGCGCCGGCAGGGGTGAACTCATGGTGTCGGGCGGTCGAGTCGGCGGCCTTGTTGCCAGTAAATCCGGCAGCACGTGCTCGGTGATCCCCACCCCGTTCATCATGTCCATCCTTGAGAAACGCGCCTCCGGCGATTATCCAGGTCTTGGTTTTTTTGACTTCATTTGGCAGCCGGCATCAAATCCCGCCACGACAAAATATTTTGAGTTCAGCGGCCAGAGCGGCGGCGTGCTGCTCATCAAGCCATCCACCCGCCCGGGAGCCAAGTCGCCGCTTAAGCTGCACGATATTATTCTCGAGATTGACGGCTACCCGATCGACATACAGGGGGATTACCTCGACCCCGATTACGGCCATGTCATCATGGAATACCTTGCCTGCCGCAAAAAATGGGCGGGCGACATTGTTAAACTCAAAATCTGGCGCGATGGCGAGAAACAGGAAATTGACTACGTCCTGCCGAAGGCTGATTTCTCGAAGAATCTGATCATCGACGGCCCCGTTGGCAAGGAACCCACCTACCTGATCACCGGCGGATTGGTGTTCGTGCCGCTCTCGGCGGAATTCCTCAGCAGTTGGGGCGCTGACTGGCAGCGGACGGCCCCGTTCCGGCTGGTCTATTACAACAAACAGAAAGCCAAAAAAGATCAGCCATCGCTGGTGGTCTTGTCGCTTGTTCTGCCGGATAGTTACAACATTGGTTATCAGGAACGGAACATGCAAAACCTTGTCCTCGACCGTACGAACGGCAAGCAAATCTCTAATCTGGATGACCTGATCGAGGCGCTCAAAAACCCGCAGGACGGCTTTCACGTGTTCCAGTTCAACAAGGGAAGCGCCATTCAAAAAATCATACTCGACGCCGGAGAACTGGACGAAGCCAACCAACGCATCGCCAAGCGCTACGGCATCGCCCAGCAGCAAAAACTCAATTAAGCTCGTCAAGCAAATGCCAGACGCGCAACGCCTCCGACACACCCCACGCCTGGGCATCGCAACCTCGTTGCCGATGCGGCGTATCGCCGTCGAGAAGCTCCGGCACCTGGCCAAGGCAACCGTCATTCATTAAACCGGCGACGCTGCCCAAGTAACCATTGGCTGCCTCGACAGCGTCTGGATCGTTTGGCCAAGCGCGGACGAGCGCCTCGCAAAACTGCGGCAGAAACCAAGTCCACGCTGTGCCGTTGTGGTACGCCGGTTTTCGGCGCGTATCTTCATCGCCCTCGTAACGACCCCAGTACGGGTTGGCAGGATCGTTGAGCAGTTGGCCGTCGTGCCGGACTTCATGCGGCGTGAGCGCAGGCAACGACGCGAGTGAGCGCACCGCGCCGGGAATGACTAAGTGCCGGGCGGCGGCATCGACATTGGCGCGGGCGATCTTGTCGCTGACGACGCCCAAGCTGACGGCGATCAAAATGTTGCAGCGCAGGTTCGCGTCGATTGTGGCCTCGGGTGCGCTCTGCCCCGGCTTGGCCAAGAGACAATCGGCAAGCCAACCGCGTTCGTCGCACCAAAACAGATCGACAAAACTTTGCTCGGCCTTGGCCAAACGCGACAACCACCCACCGCTTGGCTCGAGCTTGGCCAATTGCGAAAGCAGACGAATCCACAATGCTTGAATCTCGACGGGATACCCTTCGCGCTGTGTGCCAGCCGGATGGTTGGTATCCATCCAAGTAAAATGCACCGGGCTAAAAACCAAGCCGGTCTCGGCGTCCATCAGGATGCCGTTGGGCGTTCCGACGCTGTAACTTTCCCCGATGCTTTTGACGACGGACAGAAACGTCCGACTCCCCTCAGACACTTTTTGAGCATAAAAATCTTTGCCTAATTTTGCCGCCAACTCCTCGATGGCCAACGCCAGCCAAAGCGGTGCGTCGGACGTTTCGCGGTTCGAGTCATTGTCGCCAAAAATTGCATTGGGAATCGTTCCATCCTTTTCATGTGAAGCGAAAAGACCGACGACGGCCCGAGCCTCGTCCAGTCGCCCGGCTGCAATCAAGCCGCGAACAGCAATCAGCGAGTCGCGCCCCCAATCCAAAAACCACGGATACCCGGCGATGATCGACTTTGCCTGACCGCGCCGCACCACGAACGCATTCATCGCAGAGTTCAGCGCTTGGCCAAGTCGTTGCCAGCCAGTGTCCCGAACTTCTTCATTCCCCGCATCATCGCCTTCAACCGGGTCTTCCTCTTGGTCAAGTGGTTGTGCGGCCGGCTCGTTGATAGAGATCGTTAACCCCGTCGCTTGGCCAAGCTCGACAGGCAACTGAAACCATCCGGGGCTGAAGGCATCGCCACTGGCCTCTTGGCCGCGAGTCGCTTCGACTGAGTGCGGGATGTCGCGGCACCATTCTTCCTCGGCAAAAAATCGACCGCACGTAGCTCGGGCAACCAAGCGCCTGTCACGCGACGGGCTGAACGCAAACCCAACGCCCTCGTCCAACGGACTTGTCGCATCACGAAAATGCTTCTCGGTTTCTGCGTCGAGCTTGGTTTCCCCGTGGAAACTTCGATCCTCAACATCCAGCCGCACGGTTATTTCGATTTCTTCGCTCTGCTTTGCCGAGTTCGCCTCGAAGCAAAACCGAATTGAGTTTTCCCCGTGAAGCATCTCCGCTGTTATTTTCAACCGAACGGAACGGCTCTCACCTGCTGGAACTTCGTACAACCACCAAGCACGTTCACCCGCGCCAAATGAGATCAGTCGTATCCGGCCCAGTTCGCTCAGGAAACTGTTTGCGTTCACCCAAACGCGAAGTCGCTTGGCCATCACCTGCCGGCCCACCGGCAGTCTGGAATGCAGATTGGCTGCGAGTACGCAATCGTACTTGGACTGCACTTCTCCCAGCCACGCACTCATGCGCGACATGGCACCGCCCCCGTTTGTGAGCAGCAGCATTGGCAACTGCCTGCAATTCGCCAAGACACTGTCGGAACAGCCCGGAAACACGTTCGGCTCGTAGGGGGGGAACTCGATGACAGATGAGAGGCGGCTTACCTTGTCGCCGAAAAATGTCAATTCCATGTTATAAGTTCCGTTTCGGCAATGGCCATCGATAAGCACGAAGTGTCTGTCGCTTACAC
>JABGZB010000081.1 GCA_018674955.1 Verrucomicrobiota bacterium
GCTACTCGACGAGCCGTTCAGCGGGATTGACCCGATCGCGGTATACGAGGTGCAGAAGATTTTGCGCAAGCTCAAGGAGCGGCGGATGGGCATCCTTATCACCGACCACAATGTCCGCGAGACGCTTAAGCTTGTCGACCGCGCCTATATCATTCACAAGGGGGATGTTCGGTGCGAGGGCAAGGCGGAGTTTCTCGTGGACGATCCCGTCGCACGGGAAATCTATCTTGGCCCCGAGTTCAATTTATAGCATGGCGACGAAGAGAAAACCCAGGCGCGAGAAGAACACGACCGAGCGATTCTTCAGGGAACAGGCTGAGCCGTTGCAAATGAAGCTGATCGCCGGAGGGAACGGTCTGGGGCGGACGATCATCGAGCCGACCGTTAATCGTCCAAGCCTAGCGTTGGCTGGCTTCACCAAGTATATAGCCTTCAAGCGCATCCAAGTGATCGGCAACGCGGAGGCCTATTATCTCAAGTCGCTTTCGGTGCAGGATCGCATCAAGCGCTACAGGAAGCTTTGCTCGTATAAGATTCCTTGCATAGTGTTCACGCGAAACCTGCGAATCGACCGGGAGCTAAAAGCGATTGCCAACGAGATTGGCGTGCCTATTTTTCACACGCCAATGGTGACCATGCGATTCGTGAACCTGGCCACGATAGAATTGGATCTGCTCTTTGCACCGCGCGAAACTACACAGGGAAGCATGGTGGACGTACACGGGGTCGGGGTGCTTATTCGTGGCGAGAGCGGCATCGGCAAGAGTGAGACCGTGCTGGAGTTGATAGAGCGGGGGTACAGCTTGGTCGCTGATGATGTCACGAAAATGACACTACTCGATGGCCGCGAGATCGTTGGCACCAGTTCGGAGTTGGCCCGAAACCACATGGAGGTGCGCGGCATCGGCATCATCAACGTCGCAGCCATGTTCGGCGCCAAGAGTGTGCGAACGGAAAAACGGCTGGACTTGGTCATATCCCTCAAGGCGTGGAAGGACGTGAAGGATATCGACCGTCTTGGACTGGATGAGGACCATATGAGAATCCTCGGGATCAAGGTGCGGAAAATCAGCATTCCCGTCCGTCCGGGCCGCAACTTGGCCCGTCTGATCGAGGTGGCCGCCCTGAGTACCAAGTTGAGTGCGTCGGGATATAACCCGGCACGGGAACTAAACGACCGGTTGATCGCTTCGATGACATTGGGCAAGTCCAGCGACAAGTGAGCAAAGACACCAAACCAAAGGACGCGGGGAAACCCGACTCATGGGTGCCCAAGGGCTTGATCAGCGAGGTCAAGTCGTTCGCCAACAAGGAGGGTAAACAAATGGTCGGCTTCGTCCGGAGCGCCATTCGAACCGTGGTAAACCCCGACTCGGATCAAGCGGCGGAAGAACCATCACCGACCGAGCCAGCTACGGGCGAGTTGATGCTATCAGCGCAGTCAGTTGAAATATTGAAAACCGCCTCCGAGGCGAGCGGAATGCCTCCGGAAAAACTTTTGGAAGAGTGCGTAGCACGATCGTTGAGCGATGTGGTTCATGAGGCGGAAGCCCGGCGGGGCGCGGCCCGGGCCAAACTTGAGAATCTAAAAAATCAAGCCGGTCACTGATCGATCGAGATGACTTCGATCCTCTCGCCCTTGGCCAAGCGGGACTTGGGCGTCAAATCAACGAGGCCGTTGGCTTTGGCCAAGCTGCCTAGCATGTGTGACCGCTGCCCCCCGGCGCTTCGGACAAGCCCCTGATCGTCGATCGTCACCCGCACAAAATGCCGCCGATCGCCCCTGTTAATCATCTCGTCAACCAAGCGACCCGGCCGCTTGGCCAAGCGCCAGCCCCGCGCACCCTGCATGTTCAACAGGGCGGGCCGAACCATCAGCAGGTACGTGACGAGGGCCGAAACCGGATTGCCCGGCAGCCCGAACACCGGCTTGCCTCCGACTTGGCCAAGCACAAATGGCTTGCCCGGCTTGACGGCGATTTTCCAGAAATCCACCGAACCACCGAGTAGTTCGATGGCCGGCTTCACGTGGTCGTGATCGCCCACCGACACGCCGCCGGAGGTCACGACAACATCATTTTCCGCGAAAGCCCTCTCCAAGGCGGCGACCGTGTCATCGAGCGAGTCCGGCACGATGGGATAGGGAGTGGGCTCGGCATTCACTCTTGCCGCGAGCGAGGCCAGCATGGCGCGATTACTCTCATATATTTCGCCGGGCTTCAGGCCGCCGGGCGGCTCAGTCAACTCGCTACCGGTGGCCAACAGCCCGACCCTTGGCCTGCGGCCGACTTCAACTCGATCATGGCCCGACGCAGTCAGCAACCCGATCGAGCCAGCTGTTATTCGGGCACCCGCAGTGAACACCACGTCGCCTTCCCGAACATCCTCGCCTTGCAGCCGGATATTTTCCCACGGCTTGACCCACTCGTTGCAGAGGATGGTTGCGCCATCGCCGGAAGTTGAGCGGCAATCCTCCTGCATGATCACCGCATCCGCGCCGTCCGGGATTGGCGAGCCGGTGTAAATCTTCATGCAGGTTTCGCTTGCAACTGAGTCCGCCGGAAAAGTCCCGGCGGGGATCACGCCAACGCACATCAAACCAACGGGCGAGTCGGCGGTGGCGCTCTTCAAGTCGCAACTCTTGACGGCATACCCGTCCATGGCTGAATTGTCGAAGCAGGGTAACGATACCTTCGCCCTCGCGTCCGAAGCGGCAAAGCGACCCTCGGCGTCGGTCAGAGGGATGGTCTCGCCGCCAAGCTTGGGCGTGGCGGCGAGTGATCGTTCGATGGCTTCTTCAAGCGACAACATTCGGTGGGGATTGTTGCCCTTATCATCGGGGGAATCAAACCTCCTCATCGTGTCGCCGGTAAGATTTGCTGGTGAACAGGCAAGGGGGGTGATACTTGTCGCCGCCCCGTGGGAACCGCGAGCGATTCAACCAGCCACACTCAAAAAGTCGACCGATTGTTCGGCGCGATCGCTGCACGGTACAATCTCGTCAACGACATCCAGAGCCTCGGACTGCATCGGGTTTGGAAGCGGCGTGTGGTCGCCCTTGCGAATCTCAATGAAGGTGAAACGGGGTTGGATTTATGCTGCGGAACCGGTGACATCGCCATCGGCTTGGCCAAGCGGGGCGGCTCGATTGTTGGGATGGATCTAAACCGCCCCATGCTGAACCAAGCCGCAGCCTGCTTAGCCAAGCGCGGGGAACAACGCGTCAGTCTTGCCCAGGCGGATGCATTGAATCTTCCGCTTGGGGATCACACGCTTGACTTGGTGACGATCGGATACGGGCTGAGAAACCTTGCCAACATGGAAGACGGTCTTCGGGAGATCACCCGCGTCCTGAAGCCGGGAGGGCGTCTGCTGATTCTTGATTTTGGAAAGCCGGCCAATCGGTTGCTGCGATCGTCTTATTACCTATACCTTGCGTGGATGCTGCCTGTTTTCGGATGGCTCTACTGCGGCAACGCATCCGCCTATGCTTATATACTGGACTCCCTGAAAAAATATCCCGCGCAAAAAGGAGTGACGGCCAAGCTGGATTTTCTGGGTTATAAATCCGTTCAAATTATAGATATAATGGGAGGGACAATGAGCATTCACGTCGCCATTAAACAGTGAAATTGCTGTCCAATTCTCCCAAAAAAAACCTTATAATTCCTCTTGTAAATGGTGTGTTATGGGTTAGGTTTCCCGTTTGCGCCCCTATATGGCGCGATATAACACCCAAAAAGAATGAGTAAAGATACAGTTAAATTATTCCAAAGGGCTCGAGCGGCATTGCAGTCCGAAAAGGATTCTTTGTCTAAGGCGTTAGCCAACGCGCAGGCAACTGCAGCGGATGCTGAAAAAAGGCTAGCTGAGATTGAAGCTGCCTTGGGAAGTGCAGGTACTGCAACGGCCAAGCGCCGTGGTCCTGCAAAGAAAAAGAAGGCAGCCAAGAAAGCACCGAAGAAGGCTGTGAAAAAAGCAGCCAAAAAGGCGCCTAAGAAGGCGGCAAAAAAAGCCCCTAAAAAGGTGGGCAAGAAGGCACCTAAGACAACTAAGAAGAAGGCAGCACCGAAACGGGCCAAGAATGAGCGTTCCTTGAAGGACTTTGTTTTGCAAGAGACCAAGAACAAGACTCTTAAGCTGGCCGAAATCGCAGTTGCGGTACAGAAGGCTGGCTATAAGACAAAAAGTAAAAACCTGAAAAACTCAATTGCTGCTTCAGTGCTTTATAATACTAAGAACAAGAACTTGTTCAAGAAAAGCAAGGACGGTTTCACTGCTGCTTAATTATTTTTTCAGATCGGCATTTTTTTGCCGTTTTTGTCTGCCTGGTTTGAATAGCAGCCAGATAAACGATATTGTAACTCCCGGCGGCATGAATCGCCGGGAGTTTTTATTACCATGTTGGCCAAACGAGTGATTCCCTGCCTGGATGTGCACGATGGCGCCGTAACACGCGGGGTGCAGTTTGGCCGTGCGGAGGAGGGTGGCCTGCGCAACGTCGGCGACCCGGTCGAGTTGGCTGTCCGATATGATAAGCAGGGTGCTGACGAGATGGTTTTTTTCGATATCACAGCAAGTGCTCAAGGCCGCGATACGATGGTTGATGTGATGGGGCGAGTGGCGAGTCGTTGTTTTATGCCGCTGACGGTTGGTGGTGGCATTCGCACGGTGGAGGACATGGGCATCATGCTCAAGGCTGGTGCAGACAAGATCAGTATAAACAGCGCCGCCTTGTCCAAACCGGAGTTAATTCGCGAGGGGGCAGAAAAGTTTGGCAGCCAGTGCATTGTCGTCTCGGTCGACGCCAAGAAATCCGGTGATGGCAGGTGGGGTGTCTTTTCGCACGGCGGCCGCAAGGAAACCGGTTTGGACGCGGTCGAGTGGTCGACCCGTGCTGTTGAGCTCGGCGCTGGCGAGATCGTTTTAAACAGCATCGACGCCGACGGCACGAAGGCCGGCTACGACTTGGAGATCACGAGGTGCATCAGCGAGTCGGTGGATGTGCCGGTGGTGGCCAGCGGCGGCGCCGGTTGTCTCGAGCACATGGCCGAGGTGCTGCACGGGGGCAGGGCCGACGCAGTGTTGGCGGCCAGTATTTTTCACTTCGGCGAATATACCGTCGCCGATGTAAAGGCATTCTTGAAACAGGACGGCATTCCCGTCCGCACGATATAATTTTGCAGATGAAGTTCATTGAGAAACTGAAGTTCAACTCGGATGGCCTGATCCCGGCCATTATACAGGAAGAAGGAACCGGCCGCGTGCTGATGATGGCGTGGATGAATGAGGCCTCGCTGAAGTCCACGATCGAGACCGGCAAGACACATTTTTGGAGTCGCTCTCGCCAGAAATTCTGGATGAAGGGCGAGTCGAGCGGCCACACGCAGCAGGTCAGCGACATTGCGTTTGACTGTGACGGCGACACGCTGCTGGTTCAGGTCTCGCAGAATGGCGCGGCCTGCCATGAGGGGTATAAGTCCTGCTTTTTCCGCTCGACCCGCGAGGGGGGGGGCGTCGAGGTCACCGAGGAGCAACTCGTCAACCCGGACGAGGTTTACAAAAAGTAATCCCGTTTGGCCAAGCGCTTGGCCTGTATTGTGTTGGCGTTTGGGGAGGGACGCCGTTTAGACTGTCCGCCGCATGGATTTTTGCCGTCCAACCAAGGATGATTTTTGCCGCTTGGCCGAACAGGGAAACCTGATTCCGGTCACGCGCCGGCTGTTGGCCGACCAGGAAACTCCGCTGACGGCTTATCGCAAAATCCGTGGCAAGGGCGAGTCGTTTCTTTTTGAGTCGGTCGAGGGAGGGGAGCACCTCGGCCGCTACTCGTTCGTGGGTTGCAACCCACGCGGGATGATCCGCCAAGTCGGCGACACGGTGGAGTGGATCGAGGGCAGTCAAGTGCGGGAGACGTACAAGGTTGTCGGTCGTGGCGGGGCCAAGTCGGAGGGCCAAGTCTGCGACGGGCTCGAGGTCGTCGAGAAAGTTCTGGCCAACTACAAACCGGTGGATGTCGATGGGCTGCCGCGATTCACCGGCGGTGCACTTGGATTTGTCGGCCACGAGTTCATCCATGACATTGAGCCGGTTGTGCCACGCCCGCCGGAGGACGAGCTTGGCACGCCGACAATTTGTTTCATCATCGCCGACCAACTGCTGGTATTCGACCGGGTGGCGCAGACGCTGACGATCATCGTCAACGGCATCATCGGCCCAGGCGACTCATCGGCGGAGGTGTACGAGGCGGCGACCAATGAGGTGGATAGGATCGTGGCAATGCTCGAGCAGCCGAGTGAATACAAGCCGGTGTCGTTCCCCGACGAGTTGCCGGAGAAGGAATTCCAGTCCAACCAAGCGAAGGATCGTTTTCTCAAGAACGTCGGGAAGGCGAAGGAGTACATCAACGCAGGCGACATCATTCAGGTGGTCGGTTCGCAGCGTTTTTCCGCCCCAGTGGATGCGTCGCCGCTTGACGTGTATCGCGCGGTGCGCTCGATCAATCCGTCGCCGTATATGTTTCTGCTGGAGTTCGAGGGCTATTCGCTCGTTGGCGCGTCGCCGGAGATTCATGTGCGCTGCGAGGATCGGCGGGTGGAGATTCGCCCGATCGCCGGCACGCGGCCGCGCGGTAGAAACGCCGAGGAAGACTTGGCGCTGGAGAAGGAGTTGCTCGCCGACCCGAAGGAGCGCGCCGAGCATGTGATGCTGGTTGACTTGGCGCGGAACGACATCGGCCGAGTGTGCGACTTCGGCTCGGTGGAGGTGAAAGACCTGATGATCATCGAGCGATACAGCCACGTGATGCACATCGTCACGCAGGTGGAGGGCAACCTCACGGAGGAACACACGCCGTACGACCTGATCCGTGCGACGTTCCCGGCGGGGACGCTCTCCGGCGCGCCGAAGATTCGCGCGATGCAGATCATCTCCGAGTTTGAGCAGACGACTCGCGGGCCGTACGGCGGTTGTGTCGGCTACTTTTCGTTCAACGGCAATCTCGACTGCTGCATCACCATCCGCACGGCGTTGCTGAAGGACGGTAAGGCGTACGTGCAGGCCGGTGGCGGTTGGGTGGCCGACTCGGTGTCGGAGAGCGAGTTTCAAGAAACGGTCAACAAATCCAAGGCGATGATCAAGGCGCTGGCGTTGGCCGAGAGCTTCAGTTCGCAGTAGCGCTTGGCCAAGTTCACGGCCCGGTGAACAGTTCGATATGGTGGCCGTCGGGGTCGGCGACGAAGAGTTGCAGAGCGCCGTCGGGGCGGGTGCGGCGTGGCAGATATTCTTGCCCGATGCTGTTGAAATGACCCTCCCACTCGTCGAGATTGTCGGCACGCAGGGCGAAGTGGTTGCCTCGCGGCTTGGAGCGCGTGTCCAACTCACGATCGCCGATCAGGTGCAGTTCCTGAAATTCGCCCAACTGAAACCAAGCGCCGGGAAAGTCGAATGCCGGTCGCTCCATCGGCTCCAACTTGAGTGTGTCGCGGTAAAACTCGCAGCTTTTCTCCACATCGGCGACGTGAAGCGCGACATGATTCAGTTCATAATGTGTCATGCAAAAAATCGGTTGACGGTTAAAGACGTATCCCTACAATGCCGTCCCCTTGGTGGGGCCGTAGCTCAGTTGGTAGAGCACCACAATGGCATTGTGGGGGTCGCTGGTTCGAGACCAGTCGGCTCCACCATTTTTCTTCACCGGTTCAAGTGTGACTCAGGAAATTGATGATATCCTGCTGCACTATTTTGTGGGGGCTGATTCCCTTCCAGTTTTTGATCTCCGTGTCGGCTCCTGAGTCCATGAGATACTTCGCCACATCCTTCTGAAACGGTAACAGCGCTAAGTGAAGGGGAGTGTTCCCGTCACAATCCTGCGCGTTGACGTCTAAGCCCCGCTCGACGAGCAGCTCCACAATCGCCATGGAATTCGCGTTCGGGTTGAGCGCAATGTGATGCAGCATTGAGCGCTTGTCACTGTCCACAACGAAAATGTGCACATGCAGTGACATAAAAAAATCCAAAAGCTCCATGTTGCCTCGGGTGATGACCGCCTTGACCGGAGGCACCGCTTCCTCCGAGGTGGGATTGATGTCAGCACCTGCCATCTTGAGCGTGCCGATTATTCTGACCATCTCCGGTTCACTGAAATTGTCATCGAGCCTGCCGAGTACGAGGCAGGCCATCGGGCTCAGAAGCGTGGCTTTTGTCAGGAGGTTCACCTTGGCCTTGCGGTCGAGAAGTTTTCGGATCACATCTTCGTGTCCGCACTGGCAGGCATAATGAAGCGGCGCGTATCCGTTTTCATCCTTTTGGTTGATATCCACCCCGAGTGACAGCCATTGGTTCAGTTCCCGCATGTTGCCGGTTTTGCAGGACTCGTGAATAGTGATGGCCTCCTCCTCGCTGACGGCTGATGGCTCACCCGTGCTGCCCCCTTCCAATAGGCTCATTTCCTCCGCGTTCTTGCGGTGATCCAGCAGGAGGATGACCGCAAGAATGACAAATGCCAACAGGACGATTACCAATAGCGCAATGATGGAGGTCGAGTTCATGAGTTCACAACAGCACCGTATTCAACCGCGAAAGGATAGCGTAACCGAATGTGTGAGGGAAGGATTACCGGACAGTCAAAAAACCTTGTTTTCAACCGGCAGAATGAGGCAGTTTTCTCTCGTCGAAAAAATCGAACATCTAATGAGATAGGAACGTCGGTCAATACCAAGCGTGTGAGGATTAAATTCAGTCAAATCGCAGTGTGTCTTTTTCTGGCCGGCTTGGCCAATCCGGCCAGCGCGTGGTCGGCCGACCGGAGCACCGAGGGCTTGGTGGCGCTGTACGATTTCCGCTTGGCCAAGGGCAGCGTCGTCAAAGATCGCTCCGCCGTGGGCCAGCCGCTTGACTTGAAAATAGAGAACCCCAAAAACGTCCGCCGTTCCGAGGGCACGCTCGAGGTACGCGGCAAGACGCTCATCCGCTCTGACAAGCCGGCGGCCAAGATTTTCAACGCCGTGCGCCGCTCAGGCGAGATCACCATCGAGGCATGGGTGCGTCCGGCCAACGCCAAGCAGGACGGCCCGGCGCGGATGGTCACGCTGTCCGGCGGCAGTTCTGAGCGCAACTTCACGCTTGGCCAAGAGGGCGACAAGGTGGACGTTCGGCTGCGCACCACGAAGACCAGCGGGAACGGAATCCCCTCGCTGAACAGCCCCAGCCGCAGCTTGGCAATCAAGCTGACTCATGTGGTGTACACGCGCAACCGGGGCGGACGGGCGAGGCTTTTCATTAACGGCAAACCGCGGACGGAAAAGCGCATGGCCGGCTCGATGGCCAACTGGAACGGCAAGTACCGCTTGGCCTTGGCCAACGAGCTTTCCAAAGACCGGCCTTGGCTGGGGACATTTCATCTCGTGGCGATTTACAGCCGCGACTTGTCGGCCGGGGAGGTCGCGCAGCATTTCAATGCCGGCGTAAACGCCCGCTCCACTGGCGCGCCATTGGCCACGCGGAGTCGCTCTCCCAAGGAACAGTTTTTTGACGAGAAAATTGCGCCGCTGTTCTCGCGCCATTGCCTCGAGTGCCACGACACGGTGAACCACAAGGGTAAGCTGGACTTGTCAAAAAAATCGACCGCGTTTGCCACTTCGAAAAAGGAGATCGTGATCGTTCCCGGCAAGTCGGCGGAGAGCCTGTTGTGGGAGGTCGTCGAGGGGGACGACATGCCGAACGAGCGTGATCCGTTGAGCGTGGACGAAAAGAAACTACTGCGAAAGTGGATCGAGGACGGTGCCGTTTGGGCAGGCGAGGAAATCGACCCACTGGCCCACACTCACGACCGGCGCGTCAACCAAAACTGGGTGCGCCGCCTCACTGTGCCGGAGTACATTGAGACCGTGCGGAGTCTGACCGGCGTGGACATTGCGAAGGAGGCGCGGGAAACGCTGCCGGCGGACATCCGGGCCGACGGCTTCAGCAACACCGCCTACAATCTCACCGTCGATCTCAAGCACATCGAGGCCTACTCGAGGCTTGCCGGCATCATCGTCGGTAAAATGAACGTGCGGCAATTTGCCAATCGCTTCTCCAAGAAGCGAGGGTTCACCGATGACGTCATGCGCGATCTCGTGGCCAAGATGGGCAAATGGCTTTTGCGCGGGCCGCTCGAAGAACACGAGGTGGCGGCGTTTCGCGGGGTTTCCACCACGGTGGCCGCTGCCGGTGGGACGTTCGAGGAGGCTCTCGCGCTGCTGGTCGAGGCTATGCTGCAGTCGCCCCGCTTCCTTTATCGCGTCGAGAACGAGCGCGGCGACGGCACCGCCTGGCCGGTGAGTGAATACGAGTTGGCCTCCCGCATGAGCTACATCATTTGGGGTGCGCCGCCCGATGCTCAACTGCTCGAGGCCGCCGAGAACGGCCAACTCTTCGAGGCCGCCGGCTTGGAGGCTCAACTCAAACGAATGCTCGACGACCCCCGCGCAGCCAAGCGCTCCGCCGAGTTCATCCACGAATGGCTGAACCTCGGCCGCTTGGCCAACATGAAGCCCAACCCGGAAAAGTTCCCGCAGTGGAACGCCGCATTGGCCAACGACATGCGCGCCGAGACGATTGCATTTTTCGACGACGTGGTCTGGAAACAAAACCGCCCGATGGCCGACCTTCTCAACGCCAAGCTCACCTACGTCACGCCGCGCTTGGCCAGGCACTATGGTCTGCCGGTGCAGGGCGAGGGCTTGGCCCGGTACGACCTGAAATCCGTCCCCGAGCGGGGCGGTCTGCTGACGCAGGGCAGCGTGTTGACGATCGGCGGCGATGAGGCGTCGATGGTGACGCGCGGACTCTTCGTGCTGCGCGACCTCCTGCGAAGCGGGGTGAAAGATCCGCCGCCATCGGTCAACACTGAGCCGGTGCCATCGAAGGCCGGTTTGACCCAGCGCAACATCGCCAGGAAACGCATCGAGGACAAGACTTGTGGCGGCTGCCACATCAAGTTCGAGCCGCTGGCGTTCGGGTTGGAAAAGTTTGACGGCATCGGCGCGTTTCACGAAAAGGACGAGCACGGCAACACCCTCCGTGACGACGGCGAAATCCTCTTTCCCGGCACGGCCAAGACGGTGCCGTACGACTCTTCCGCCGAGTTGATGAACCTGCTCGCCGGCAGCGACCGCGTCCAGCAATGCCTGACGTGGAAGGTGGCCCAGTTCGCGCTTGGCCGGCCGCTTGGCTCGGCGGATTCCCGCACGCTTGACAAGGTTCACCAAGCCGCGCAGAAGGGGGGCGGAACCTATGCCAGCCTGATGCGGGCTATCATAAAAAGCGATCTGGTGCAAAAAACACAAACCGAGGCAAACTGATGAACAGACGAACCGCGCTCAAGGGCCTAGGCGGCATCACGATCGGACTGCCGCTGCTGGAGGAAATGACACTGGCCGCGAAAGCCAAGGCCGTGCCGGTGCGGGCGTTCAACGTGTTTTTCGGGCTCGGCGTGCCTGCCCCGCTGCAAACGGAGGGGTTCGAAGGCGTGCTCGAGCCGCTCAAGCCACTCCGCGACAAGCTGCTCGTCATGCGCAAGGTGGATCAGGTTCGCTGCGATGTCAGCGGCATCAACGCCCACTACGACGGCGCGACCGGCTCGTTCACGGCGATGCCGGCCGGGGGCGAGGCCAAGGCCGGCGGCCCCTCCATTGACCAGGTCATTCGCAAAAATTTTTATCCCGACGGCATGCCGGTCGGAATGGTGCCGACGCTGATCGGCGGGACGTACTTTCGCCGGAGCCGCGTCGGGCGATACGTGCACAGCTATCACGCCAACGGCACCGTCGCCGGGACGATGCAGGAGAAGCCGCGCGACCTGTTTGACCGCGTGTTCGGCATGGTGTCCGTCGATGTCGGCGGGGATGCCCGCAAGCAGCGGCTCAAGCGCAGCGTGCTCGACACCGTCGTGGGGCAGTACAAGTTTTACACCGGCGCCAGCTCCCCGCTGGGTGCGGCGTCCAAGGCTCGTGTCACCGAGCACCTCGAGCGCATCCGCGAGTTCGAACAGCGCGCCTTCGAGATGAAAAAGAAACTCCCCGGCGCACCGACGTTGCCGCCGCGCTCGAAGCTCGCCCACGGCGGGCCGGCCGACCCGGGCGGCATGGGCATAGACATCACGCTCGAGGAACTCACCACAGAGTGGCGCCTGATGGCCGACCTGTACGCGCTGGCGGTTCAGATGGACCGCGTGCGGTTCGGCTCGCTGACGTTCCTCGCCGCCGGAGAGAGGATTCGGCTGAAGGGCGACTACGAATACGGTGGCCGAAAAGTTTTCCAGTTCGACGACGCAACTCAGCACAACGCCACCGCCGACCAGGGCTGCAGCCACGAGTGGTGGCACAAGTTCAACGAGAAGAAAAAGAACACCCAGCTCCGCGCCCATGCCCACATGAAGATGCGCGAGGTCGCCTATTTCCTGCAC
>JABGZB010000082.1 GCA_018674955.1 Verrucomicrobiota bacterium
AAGCAATGCAGTCAGGTGTCCACCCGCCGAGCCGCCGGACACAAATAACTTTTCAGGATCGCCACCGCGCTTGGCAATGTTCCGATGCACCCAGGCGAAGGCATCCGCCACGTCCTCGATCTGCACCGGGTAGCCTGTCCTGCCGCGAGGCAAATAAATGTCCAGCTTGTTCCGGCCCTTTGTGGCATTGTCATCCTTCCTATAGACGATATCCCGAACCACCGTCATCCTCCCGGCCTCGGGCGCAACAGGTTCGGAGGGCTTGGCCGGCAATGCCTGTTTTTTTTTCGCCAGCTTTTCGGACACCCAATCCATTTCCCGTTTGTCGAGAAAGCCGTCCTTGTTCCGGTCAGCATGGTCGAACTTGAACTTGCGAAACGACTTCGGCGCCTCCCCTCGTGACAGATGTCCATCACCGTTGCGATCCAGTTTCTGAAGCCGATCAACAAACGAGTCAGCAATCAAGGTGTAACCCTGCAGCGACAGAGCGAACAGTAAAACGATGAATCGAATTTGCTTCACGGCAAGTTGACGAGGAAGCCGACCATGGTTGCACGCCCAAAAGGCCCTGCCTGATTTTAACAACCGATCAGAGCCTGGCCAAGCGCTTGGGCTAGGCAATGATCTCGTGAATCGGCTCGGCGCCTTCCACGCCGACCAGGCGCTGATCCAGCCCCCGGTAAAAGTAGCTCAACTCGTTCGGGTCGAAGCCAAGCTGCTTGAGCACAGTCGCATGCAAGCGCCTGACGTGAAACGGTTTCTCAACGGCGGCGGCGCCAAGTTCGTCGGTCTTTCCAACGCTGACACCGCCCTTGATACCACCCCCTGCCATCCACATGGTGAAGCCATAACTGTTGTGATCGCGGCCGGTGCCCTTGGCATACTCGGCGGTCGGTTGGCGGCCAAACTCGCCGCCCCAGATGACGAGGGTCTCGTCCAGCAACCCGCGCTCCTGCAGATCCTCCAGCAAGGCGGCGACCGGCTGGTCGGTATTGCCAGCGTGGTAGTTGTGATTTTTCTCGAGGTCGCCGTGTGCGTCCCAGTTGGCGTCGTTGTGGTTGCCTCCGGAGTAGACCTGAACGAATCGCACACCCCGCTCGACCAGCCGCCTCGCCAGCATGCACTTGCGGCCGAAGTCCTGCGTGCGGTCTTGATCAAGGCCGTACAGTTTCTTGAGGTGTTCCGGTTCGGAGTCGAAATTGACCGCCTCGGGCGCGCTCATCTGCATCTTGTAAGCTAACTCGTAGCTCGAGATGCGGGCGGCCAACGCGGAATTGTCAACGCGCTCGCTCAGGTGGCGACTGTTGTACTTGTTGAGCTTGTCGATGAGCATTCGCTGTTGTTCGCGACTCATGTTGCGAGCATTCTTCAAGTCCAGAATCGGCGTCGAACCGCTGGCGTTCATGACGACGCCCTGATACGCCGCCGGCATATAACCGCTGGTCCAGTTCTTGGCACCGCTGATGGGGCCACCGGTGCGGTCGAGCATCACCACGTACCCCGGCAGGTTTTCGTTCACCGAGCCCAGTCCGTAATTCACCCACGAACCCATCGACGGCCGGCCACTGAGGACGCTGCCGGAGTTCATCATCAGCATCGCCGAGCCGTGGATCGGGGAGTCGGCGGTCATCGAGTGGAGGAATGAAATCTTGTCCACGTGCCGAGCGACGTTGGGGAAGAGGTCGCTCACATGCTTGCCGCACTGGCCGTACTGGTTGAATTTCCATTTCGGCCCCACGACGCGCCCCTTGCTCTTCTTGCCACCGCGGCCAAAGGTCTTTACGTCAATCGTCTTGCCGTCGAGCGGGTACAGCTCCGGCTTGTACTCGAAGGTGTCCATGTGGCTTGGCCCGCCGTACATGAACAGGAAAATCACGCTCTTGGCCTTGGCCGGCAACGGGGGGCCCTTGGGCGCAAGCGGGTTGGCCCACGGGGTATTCCCATCGGCCGCCACAGCTTGGCTGTTAATGAAGCCTTCCCTGCCCAGCAGCCCGGTCAACGCGAGAGACGTGAAGCCGCCGCCCATCTGGTGCAAAAACTCACGCCTCGCGGTGCGTCCGCAAAACGTGTTCCTCGGCATGTCGTTTCGTTTGCTCATTTGTCGATTGTAAAACTCAAGGATTAATCAAGGTACAAAAACTCGTTCAGGTTCAGCACCAGCAGGCAGAACCGCTGAAGCGCCTCACTGTCGTCCAGCTTGGCCTCGGCCTTCAGACCGTGGATCAACTCCAACCCATCGTCAACCTCCTCTCCTGTCGGCTTGCGACTGGTGGCCAAGCGCAGCGCCCTAGTGACTTGAGCCTTGGCATCACCCGGTACGACCTTGGCCAAGCGCTTGGCCAAGCTTTCCGCCGAGTCGTTGAGAAACTTGCTGTTGAGCAGGGTCAGCGTCTGCGTCGGAACCGTGGTCACAAACCGCACGTCGCAGGTGTTGTCTGTGTCGGCCCAGTCAAACGCGCCTAGGAACGGCTCATGCAGCGAGCGCTTGACGTAAATGTACACGCTGCGGCGATTGCGCTCCGCCACCGGCGAGTTACCCCAAGCTGCGCCCGGGCGCGATGCGGTCGCCAGCACGTCCTTGGGCACCTCGGTGTAAATGCTCGGGCCGCCCATCTTGAGGTTGAGCTGACCGGTGAGGTTGAGAATGGAGTCTCGGATTTCCTCCGCGGACAAACGCCGCATTTCGTGGCGCCACATCAGATCGTTGTTCGGATCACGGGCCAAGGCGGTTTCGCCGCCACTCGACGACATGCGGTAGGTGTTGCTCATCATAATGAGCTTGTGCATCCGCTTGAGTTTCCAGTCGCCGGCGACCAACTCGTTGGCCAGCCAATTGAGCAGATCAGGATGGGTCGGCTTTGCGCCAATGAAACCGAAGTTGTTCGAACTGCGCACAATGCCGCGCCCGAAGTGGTGCTGCCAAAGGCGGTTGGCCATGACGCGCGCTGTCATCGGGTTGCTCCCGCTGGCCACCCACTCGGCGAGCACGCGGCGCTTTCCGGACGCCTTGCCCACGGCATAATCATCCGGCACGTGGGCGGCAGAACTATCAAGAATAGTCGGGAACGCCGGGCCAACCTCCTCCCCCTTCAACGCGGGCAGGCCGCGCCGGAGAATCCACATCTTGCGCCGGGCATCCTCGGCCACCGCCATCGCATACTCGGTCTTGAGCTTGAGCTGGGTTGATTGAATCTTGGTCAACTCGCCGCGCAGCTTGCTGTATTTTGCCAGCTTACCCTCTCCCAAAACCTCCCTGCCGTACCTGGCCGCCAAAGCCGGCACCGGTGTGGTGCTTTGATCCACCACCAAGCCGGCGTCGATGTATTGCCCGCCGCCCGTTTGCTTGCAATGAATCGCCAAAGTGTTCCGCCCAGTCTGGAGAACATCGAGGCATTCGTCGGTGACATCAATCTCGGTGTACTTTTGCAGATGCCCCTTGAAAGTCTTGATCTGTTTGCCATTGAGATAGACCTCGGCGTTCTCATCGTGGTGAATCTTGAGAGTCAGCTTTCCCGGAATGGTGTCGAAACGGAAATCGCGGCGCAGCCAAATATCGCTCGAATGCCAGGGCGTCCGCACCTTCGAACCGGGCGTGCCGGGAGCGCCAAATCCGCTGCGCCCCTTGCGCCACTTGCTGTCGTCGAAGGCGATCTCGAACCAGTTGTCGGCCGGTTTGTCGTAAGTAAACTCCCACTCTACACCTTTACCGCGGTTGGCGTCCGGGACGACCCATGCGTCCTTTTTACCCTTGGCCAAGCCGTTGCCTAGCTTGAGTTCCGGCCGACGCTTGGCCAAGCCGGCGATGAACGACTCTTCGAGCGGAGCGAGCTTGGCCTGCAAATGAGCTTCGCGCGTTTGCTTGTCCGAGACAGCCTTGTCGTAAGCCGCCTTGTCCGCCGGATCGCTAATCGGCACATGATTTCGGTTGCCCTTTCCGTGCGGTGAAATGTCGCTGAAAAACGAGAGCATTGAGTAGTAGTCCTTCGCCGATATGGGATCGATCTTGTGGTCGTGGCAGCGGGCGCAACCGATGGTCAAGCCGAGGAACGTCTCGCCGGTGGTTCGCAAAATGTCGTCGAGGTAATTGTAACGGGCCAACTCGCGATCCGCCGGTTCGTCATCCCAAATGCCGAGACGATAAAAGCCGGTGGCCGTGACGCTGTCAGCATCGCGATCAGGAAGCTCGTCGCCGGCCAACTGCTCCATGATGAACCGATCGTACGGCTTGTCCTCGTTGAAGGCGCGAATGACGTAGTCTCGGTATTTCCACATCAAATCCTTCCGGCTGTCCCGCTCGTACCCGTTTGTCTCGGCAAAGCGAACAAGGTCGAGCCAATGCCGGCCCCACTTTTCGCCATACCTATTCGAGGTCAGCAACTTGTCGATGACTTTCTCGAACGCGCCCGGCGACGTGTCGGCGACGAACGCCTCGACCTCATCCGGCGACGGAGGTAGGCCGGTCAAGTCGTAGTACGCCCGGCGAATCAGCACTCGCTTGGCCGCCGGGCCGCTTGGCTGCAAACCGGCTTTATGCAGCCGGTCGTAAACGAACGCGTCGATGCCGTTTTTTTGCCAAGCGGCGTCATCGACTCTCGGCGAGGCAAACGGCTTGGCCGCCTTGAACGCCCAAGCGGATGTGGTGCGCTCGTTGAGCTCGTTCGTCGGCAACTCGCCATGGGCAACCTCCTTGCCCTGAATCTCGCTGGCAGGATTAAACGGAGCGCCCATCTTCACCCACTGGGTCAGCAACGCAATCTGCACGTCCGGCAGTTTCTTCTTCGGAGGCATCTCGTGGTCTTCGTCCTTCCACGAGATCATCTCCAGCAACAGGCTCTCCTCCGGCTTGGCCAAATGGATCGCCGTGCCGGACTCGCCGCCCTTGAGCAACCCGGCGCGGTTTGTAATTCGAAGCTTCCCCTTGAGCTTCTCCTTCGCGCCGTGGCACTTGAAACATTGCGCCTTGAGGATGGGATAAATTTTGTTGTCAAAGAACTCAATCTTGGCCGCAGCCGACAACTCCGCGGCCGAAACCCCAACCCCCAAAGCCAAGCAACCTAAAGCCAAAACTGTTTTGGAGCCAAATCGTTTAAAAACCAAAGTCATCATTACATCTTTGAACGAACGACGGAGATGCTACGCTCATTCAAAAAATATGTCTTGCCTTTTTGGGCCTTTTTTTTCGTCGAATCTACATATGTTCAAGAGCTACTTCAACTTTTCGCCGACGCAGTACATCATGAAAATGCGAATCCACGAGGCGTGCGACCTGCTCTGCAACGGATCGAGGCTCATCGGCAACATCGCTTTCGCGCTGGATTTTTAAGACCAAATTTCATTCTCGGTGCAGTTCAAGAAAACCATGAGCATGACACCGCTGTAGTACCGCAAACAATTCCTCTGAGAGAAGGTTTGGATTGCCCCGCCCTTCCAGACGCTTATCCTCCCGCGGGAATGAGATCATATTCCAGGATGTTCGAGCAGTTGCTCGACGGTTACTTCAACACGTTTTACCGCGAGCACCCCGCCGATGCCACCCACGTCGGGTTGAGTAGTGGTGAAGGTAGGCTCAATCCCGCCACGCTGACTGCGCTCCGTAAACAACAGACCAGGCGCCGCACCGCCCTGGTCAAGCTCGACTCAATTCCCCCCTCCGCATTGTCCAACGAGCAGAATCTCGACCGACTAGCGTTTCGGGCTCGACTGCTGCGTGAGTGCGAGGAGTTCGACCGCGGGCGACATGAGCTGGATCCCACCGGGATCGACGAGGTGCTTGGCTTTCTGCTGAAGGAACTCCAGCGAGGCGAGGACAAACCCAAGCGGGCAGCCAGGAACATCCGCGGCCTGCTGCGTGACACACCGCGCTACCTTGGCCAAGGCGCTCGGCTCGTCAAGCGGCCCGAGCGGGTGTGGCGCGGCATCATGGCTGATTCATTCAAGGCGTCCGGGGTGTTCTTCGATGCGGTGGCCGGGTTCCTTCAGGCCAATGGCAGACAACGCTCCGATTCGTCGCTGCTGGCCGCGGCCAACCGCGCCTGCCAGCGTTACCACGACTCGGTCCTGGCCAAGCGCTTGGCCAAGCCGGGCTCGTTTGCCATCGGCGCCGCGGCCCTGCAGCGGCGCATCCGCGATGAGCTTGGACTTGACTACACTGTTGGCCAAGTGGAGGCGGTGGCGCTGTCGGAGATCGACCGAGTCGGCGTCCTGCTACGGAGAGCGTGTGCCAGGTTTGGCCGGAACCAGTCTGTCGAGAAGATTGTCGAGTCGGCCCGCAAATCATGGAAACCCAAGGGCAACCTGCTCGCGCTTTACCAGAAAACGAATCGCGAAATTGTTCGAAAGTTCAAGGCGGCCAAGGCGATGACGTTCCCGAGGGGCGACTCGCTCGCGGTGACGCTCGTGCCAGAGTTCATGCGGCACGTCATCCCGATAGCGGCCTACTCACCGCCGGGGCCTTTCGACAAACGTCAGCGGGGTTACTTTTGGGTGAATGACCTTGGGCTGGGCAAAAAGACGGAGGCCGCCAAATTGGCGGAGCGACAGCAGCACTTCGGGCTCGAGTTGACCTGCGCGCACGAGGCGTATCCCGGCCACCACCTGCAGTTCATTTTCGCCAACGCACACCCGCGGAGGTGGCGGCGAGTCTTCGATGAGCACGCCATCTTCTACGAGGGATGGACGCTGTGGTGCGAACAAATGTGTGTCGATCTCGGCATCATCAAGTCACCGGAATTGAAGCTCCAGCAATTGCACGACGCCCTTTGGCGTTGCCACCGCATCCTCGTCGATCTCCGGTTACAAACCGGTGCGTACCGTTACGCCCAGGCGGTGAAACACATGCAGGAACATCTCGGTTTCACCAAGGCCCGGGCCGAGGCGGACGTGAATTGGTACACAGGCAGTCCCGGCGTGCCGATGAGCTACTGGCTGGGACGACTGGAGAACGCTCGGCTTTACCGGAAACTGGTGGAGGGCCGCGACTGGTCGCTGCGCCGATTCAATGACTGGCTGCTAAGCTTCGGTACGCTGCCGCAGTCGTGGATCGAGAAGTACGGACTAGACTGACGCTCAGTTCCGCACGCGGAAAAAACGCATGCCGGTTTCCCCGATGGGAAGATCGACCAGCATCATTTGGGAAACCTGAACCGGGCGAATATCAATGGCCGTCCAGACTGAATCGCCGATGCTGTCAGCGGACTCCACGACGAAGCGGCCTTTCCCAGCTGGCCAAGTGAGGCGCATTTTGCTGCCGGGAATAACTTGAAAATCAACATGATCGGCGTTGTCGATGGTTTGTTCCCCCTCCCCTCCGCCCGTTGTGAATGCGTTCTCCTTGATCTGCCACTGCCCTGGTGTCTTGTTGGCCAAAGCGCGGACACGAACCTCGTACAAGGTTCCCGGCTCCAGTTTGCCCACGGCAAATTCAGTCTTGAAGGTCTCACCGACATATCGCCACTCGGTCGGCTTGCCGGCCAGGCGCTGACGGATTTGGAGGTCGTAAACGGCCTTGGTCTCTCCCTGCACCTTGGAGGCTCCCCAATGAATCAGTGCGCTGTTCGGGGTTACTTTGCAGACCTTGATGACTCCGGGCTGGCTTGGGGCCTTGGGGCTCTCGCCGGTTCCATGTTCGCCGCCATCCTCGT
>JABGZB010000083.1 GCA_018674955.1 Verrucomicrobiota bacterium
CGCTTGGCTGCCTCCCGCAGATCGCTCAACAACCCATCGAATTGGGTAAAGTAATGCCGTATCAATTCTTCATCATTCAAACCGGAGGGAGGTTCATCGGCAAAGAACTCATACTCGCCCTTTCGGTTACCCTTTTCGAGTTCAGCGACGACCTCGTCGAAGGTCATCGATTTGCCGCCGGTCCGTGAAAACCTGGCTTGCAGTCGCTGCGCAAACCCGGGCCAGTCTGGAAAGACCATGTCATTTGAGACTCGCCTTAATCCGCCGTCGACTGATCTGGGGCTGCGATCCAGCAGGGCGTCCAGTTCCTCCTCTGCCTTGGGATTCTTGTAAACCGTTTTGCCACCAAGTTCCTGTGTGAAAAGAAGCGCGTTGAACGGCTTAGCCATGAAGAAGTTGTCGTCATCGGCCGGGATCTCACCGATGTAATCCTCCATGCTGTATTTCCAGCCGTTCGCCTCACCAGCCGCCTTGTGCTTGGCCCACGCTCGGGCGCCCGTCCATCCCCCAACGAGGTAGTAGCCCAGCACGCAAATCATGGCCAAGCCAACCAACCCAACCCCGCACCACGACAAGCGAACGGCAACCCGATGGAAAGTCCCCTTGCGTTCCTTCCAGCCAAATTGCGTCAGTGCCGCAATCAGGTTCACCGGAAAAGCATAGGCCAAGCCCGGGATGACAGCTCCCAACGCGCCCGCCTCGTCCGTACGAAAACCGTACCAACCTATTCCTCCCCCGATCAGGCCTACCGCGAAGGGGCCAGCATAAATCAACAACGTATGAGTCAGCAACTGAAGACGGCATCCCCGATTTTTCGGCCGGGAGACAAAGTAAATGGCAAGCCCCAGGTAACTCCCGCACAACCCCAACAACACCCCCCAATCCGCCTTACCGGTAATAAGGTCACAGATGTAACCACCTGCAGCAGCTCCCCCAAGCGGCCCGACAAGAATCAGCAACAGATGCGAGACCGACCGAAGCCTCCCGCCGGGTTCCCTTGAGCGAATTGCAAACGCCAGGATGAATAGAAATAAAAAGGCATACAAGAGACCCAGGAACCCGACTTCATCCAAGTCTTCAACATTCTTTAAATCCCCAAAAAACATTATACCGACGAAAAAGAGCAGGACAAAATTGAAGTACACCAACGCCTTGAGCGAATTCGGGCACTCCCTCGGAGGCTCTGCATGTGTGTTTTCGTGAGCGTTCATTGTGCTACTTTTCATGGTTCATTAGCCACCAGTTTTGGCTCCGTGCTTCCTCAGTAACGTCGCAATTTTCTCCTTGCGGTAATTCCCAACTGCAAAATCCAAGGGCCGTCTCTTGGGCGGAACTCAAAGAGTCGCCATTGCAACAATCTTTGATTTCATTCCAACCCAACTGTCACAGAGTTGAGTCAGCTTTGCAAGCTGTAATCAGCACATGGTCAAGCGGCAAAACCCGAGACATCTTTGAATGCACCACAAAGGACACGAAGCATCCACCCCCTCACCTTCGTTTTCTTCGTGGTAAAAAATGGCGCTTGGCCGAGAGCTTGGCTTCAGTGGCAGGCGAGGTTTTTGATGTAGCGCTTGGCTTTTTTGGGGTCGAGTTTGATGGGGCCGGATGAGTTGGCTTCGCGCGGGCCGAAGGGGCATTTGGGCGGGGAGACTTTGAAAAAATCGTTCCGCTTTTTGAGGGCGAACTGCGCGCCGGTCATGATGGCGTTTTTACCGTACCTCCGCTCGAGCAGCTGCAAGGCGTCATCGATCGCGCCCCAGCGCTCGGCGTCCGTGCTGCCCCACAAGGTCGGCTGGGTGTCGAGCCGCTGCAGGTTGGAGAAGCCGAGGCAGATTTGGCGAATCGCCTTGTGAGCGCCGCGCATGGCGTCCCAGTAAAGCTGCTCCATCACCTCGTTGATGGCCGAGTTGCGAAACTGCGGATGCTGAAAACGATGCTGGCTGCCCGCTCGCTCGAAGTCGCTGAACCGAATGCTGACGAACAGTTCGCGCGCCTGCAGCCCTTCGCGGCGGAGTTGGCCGGTCAGCCGCGTGGCTTCGCTCAGCAGAAATATCAGCCCGGCGTCGTAGTCCTGCTCGTCCACCGGCAGCGTGGTGCTGCTGGAGATGGTGGTGCGATCCTTGACCTCGACCTCGACCGGCTCGGTCCATTCTCCGCACGCGAACAGCCACAGTTGCTGCCCCCAAATGCCGAACCGTTTTCGCAGCAACATCGACGGCATCTTCGCCACGTCGCCGAACGTGTGCGCGCCGAGCGCGGCGAGTGAACGCTCACGCTGTTTGCCGCAGCCGGCGAGTTCGCTGAGCGGCCGGTCAGCCAAAAACTCCCGCTCTCGACCGGGCGGTATTTCACAGAACCCTGGCTTGGCCGCGCTCGTCGCCAGCTTGGCCGCCCACATCGAGCCGCCGAGCCCGGCCGACACCGGTACGCCGACCGTGCGCTCGATCTCCTCGCGCAGCCGGTTCACGTAATCCGCCGCCGACGGCTTGCGCCAGACGTAGCGCTCCATCGCGGTGAGATCCAAAAAGCCTTCGTCAATCGACGCCGGCAGCAGCGTTGGCGTGTAGCGTTCCATCACGCGAAACATGTCACGGGAGATGCGCCGGTAGTCGTCGTAGTGCGGCTTGGCCAGCACGCCGTGCGGACAGAGTCGCTTGGCCTCGAAGCATGCGGTGCCAGTCTTGATGCCGAAGCGCTTGGCCAGGCGGTTGGCGGCGATAACAATGCCGTCGCCCGTGCGCCCACCGCCGACCCACACCGGCCGCCCCGAGAGCGACGCGTCCATCGCGATCTCGCAACTGGCGAAAAACGTGTCGCCATCGACGTGCAGGATGCGGAGTTGTTGGGCCTCGGACACAGTGGTGACGAGTGTCGCAACCAAGCCAAGCCCCGTCAATCCGCCAGCCCCAGCCGGGACAAATTGGCGCAAAACAGGGTTGCTTTTTAGTGAATACTGGGGCGGAATGGGCCGTTACTTTTTTTCGGCTGTGTTCTTAAGAGTCATAAATAAAACCAAAATTTTCGGGACTGCGTTCGCGGCCGTGGCCGCGCTTGGCCAAGCGGATGCCGCCAAGTCGGACGCCGCGGGCATGGCATTTTTCGAGAAAAACATCCGGCCGGTGCTGGCGAACAACTGCTACCAGTGCCACTCGGCCGAGGCCCGCAACCTCAAGGGCGAGCTGTTTCTTGACTCGAAGCAGGGCATGCTCAACGGCGGCGAATCCGGCCCAGTGATCGTCCCCGGCAAACCAGCCGAAAGCCGGTTGCTACAGGCGATCCGGCGTGACGGCAAACTGAAGATGCCACCCCGCAACAAGCTCTCCGGGCGGGTCGCCGACAATTTCGCCAAGTGGATCAGGATGGGCGCACCCGACCCGCGCGTGGCCAACGGAGGCAACCCGGTCAAAAGCAAAATCGACCTCGAGGCCGGCCGCAAATTTTGGTCGTTCATTCCGCCGGACACGCCGGACACGCCGGAAGTCGCCGACAACACTTGGCCAAGGGGCGAGATCGACCGCTTCGTCCTGGCCAAGCTGGAGGCGAACAACCTGTCGCCGGTGCGCGATGCCACTCGCCACGAACTCATCCGCCGGACTTACTTTGACCTGATCGGTCTGCCTCCCTCGCCGGGACAGGTTGCCGCGTTTTTGAGCGACACGTCGGTGAACGCCTTCGAGAAAGTCGTCGACGAGTTGTTGCGCTCGCCGCACTTCGGCGAGCACTGGGGACGGCACTGGCTCGACGTCGCCCGCTACAGCGAGTCCAACGGCATGGAGCGCAACTTCACCTACCCTCACGCGTGGCGCTACCGCGACTACGTGATCGACTCGTTTAACGACGACAAGTCGTTTCGCCGGTTCGTGCGGGAACAGGTTGCCGGAGACCTTCTTGGCCGCGACAAACGCGAACCGACCGACGAGGAACTGGTCGCCACCGGTTTCCTCGCGCTTGGCCCCAAGCCGCTGAACCAGGGCAACAAGGTGCTCTTCAAGCTCGACGTCGTCGATGAGCAGATCGACGTGACGACGCGGGCGTTCCTCGGCCTGACCGTCTCATGCGCCCGCTGCCACGACCACAAGTTTGACCCGATCCCGACCCGGGACTACTACGCGATGGCCGGCATCTTTCGCAGCACCGATGCGCTTTACGGGACGGTGAACGGACAGGGCAACCGCCAGGCGTCCGACCTGCACGCCATCGCCGGCAACGAGGCCGATCGCGTCGAGAAAACCCGCAAGCACGACAACAGCCTGTACCGGCTCAACGGTCGTCTCCTCATCATGGAGGAGGAAATGCGGGAATACCGGGAAAAGGGGAGCAACGCCACCGGCAACGAACGAACGCGCATGCGCACGCTCACCCGTGACATCCGCGACGCCCGCGCTAACATCAAGAGCCTCGAGAAGAAATCGCCGGACGCCGATTACGCGATGGGCGTACGCGACGGCCGGATCGGCGACGCACGGGTGCTGGTTCGCGGCGAAATCCGCAACCAGGGCCAGACCGTGAAACGCGGCTTCCCGCAGGTCATGGACGGCGTGAAGGCGTACCCAATCAGCAACCGCTCAAGCGGCCGCCTGCAACTGGCCAATTGGCTCACGCAGCCGGATAACCCGCTCACCTCGCGCGTGATGGCCAACCGCATTTGGCACCACCTCTTCGGCGAGGGCATCGTGCGCACGATGGACAACTTCGGCGCGACCGGAGAACGCCCCACCCACCCCGGGCTGCTCGACTACCTCGCGGTGCGCTTTGTAGAACATGACTGGTCGGTCAAGTCGATGATTCGCGAAATGGTGCTGAGCCGGACCTACCAACTCTCGAGCGACACAACCGAAGCCAACGCCGCAGCCGACCCGAGCAACCGCTTCCTCTGGCGTATGAACCACAAGCGTCTCGGTGCCGAGGCATTGCGCGACGCGATGCTCGCCACCAGCGGCCGGCTGGACCGCCAACCGGCCGGCGGCTCAGTGGTGACCAAGCTTGGCAACGTCAACGTCGGCCGCGCCCAGCGCCAATTGAGCCAGATGCAACGCAACACCAGCCAGCGCAGCGTGTATCTGCCGATCCTGCGCAACGCCCTGCCGGAGATGATGCGACTGTTCGACACCGCCGAGCCTAGCCTCATCGTCGGCAAACGAAACGAAACCACTGTGCCGACCCAGGCGCTTTACCTCATGAACAACCCGTTCGTGATCGGGCAGGCGTTCAACATGGCCAAGCGCGTGATGGACACGGCCGAGGGCAGGCCGGACGGTATCCGCCTGGCCTACGAGCTTGCGTTCGCGCGCGCGGCCACCGACGACGAAGTGTCGAGAGCCCATGAATTTTTGAACTCCGTCGCCGAGGAAAAAGACCGCCCCGGCCAATGGACAGTGCTTTGCCAGGCGCTGCTGGCCAGCGCGGAATTCCGCTATATCGATTGACAAGCCAACAGCGCTTGGCTAAGCGCGGCCTCGCACCAGACAAAAACAGAACGATGAACAACTGGAACAACAGCACCTGCGGCAACCACCGCTATTTGCTGTCGCGCCGCGACATGCTCAGCGGTCTCTCGGCCGGCTTCGGCTACATGGCCTTTGCCGGGATTAGCACCGCGCAGGCCGCGGCTAGCACGCCGCTCGCCTCCAGGCGCCCGCACTTCCTGCCCAAGGCCAAGCGCGTGATCTTCTGCTGCATGCGCGGCGGCCCGTCGCACGTTGACACATTCGACTACAAGCCGGCGCTCGCCCGCGACGAGGGCAAGCAACTGCCCAAGTTCCGCAACCGCGAACTCATGCCGTCGCCGTGGGAATTCAAGCAGCACGGTCAGGGCGGCCTGAGGATTTCCGGGCTGTTCCCGCGCCTGGCCGAACACGCCGACGACCTCTGCCTGCTCAATGGCATGCACTCCTCCGTGCCGGCGCATCCGCAGAGTTTTCTCCAACTGCACACAGGCAGCTTCCAGTTCGTGCGGCCGTCAATGGGTGCCTGGGTGCTGTACGGCCTGGGCACCGAGAACCAAAACCTGCCCGGCTTCATCTCGCTCTGCCCGCCGGACAACGTCGGCGGCGCGCAAAACTACGGCAGCGCCTTTCTGCCGGCGTTTTACCAAGGCACGAAGATCGGCCAGTTCAACCAAAACATCCGCACCGCATCGCTGCGCAACCTCGACAACCAGCAAGTCTCCGGGAAGCTGCAACGCAAGCAACTCAACTTTGTCCAGTCACTGAACCGCGACCTGCTCGATCGCAAAAAACAAAGCTCGCAGATCGAGGGCGTCATCGAGTCGTACGAACTCGCATTCCGCATGCAGTCGGCCGTGCCGGAGCTAATGGAGATCGGCGATGAAAGCCAAGCCACGCTCGAGAATTACGGCATCGGCAACCGCGCCACCGAGAATTTCGGACGCCAATGCCTGATGGCGCGTCGCTTCGCCGAGGCCGGCGTCCGGTTCATCGAGGTGGCGCACGGCAACTGGGATCAGCATCGCAACCTCAACTCCGCGCTCACTCGCAACTGCGCCGCCACCGACCAACCGCTGGCCGCGCTGCTGCGCGACCTCAAGGAGCGCGGACTGCTCGACGAGACCCTCGTCGTCTGGGGCGGCGAGTTCGGCCGCACGCCGCACATCAAGCAGAACGACGGGCGAGACCACAACTCCACCGGCTTCAGTTTCTGGATGGCCGGCGGCGGAGTGAAAGGCGGCATGACCTACGGCGCGACCGACGAGCACGGCGTTGCCGCAGTGGAAAACCGCATGCACTTCCACGATCTGCACGCGACGATCCTCCACCTGCTGGGCCTCGATCACGAGGCGTTGACCTACAAATACGCCGGCCGCGACTTTCGGCTGACCGACGTCCACGGCAACGTCGCCCACGACATCATTGCCTGACTTGAGCAATCGCTAGATTGCCCGCCGCGCCGAGTCACGGTAGAACTCCTTCCGTGAGCCAGGCTGTCCTACTCCTGCGCGACCTAATCGCGCTGCCCAGCGTCAACGCCGCTTTCCTGCCGCCGGACGATCCGCACGCCGGCGAGGCCAAGGTCGCCGATTACCTCGCCAAGCGCGCCGCCAAGGCCAGGCTCGATGTTGAGCGCCAGCCGGTCGCGACAGGGAGCGACAACCTGATCGTCCGCCTCTCGCCCCTTGGCCAACCGCGCCACCGTATTATTCTCGCACCGCACCTTGACACCGTCGGCGGCGACGACCCGAAAATTTATCGTCCCACAAAAAAGGGCAACAAGCTGCACGGCCGGGGCGCGTGCGACACCAAAGGCAGCATCGCAGCCATGTTCCGCGCGCTCGAAAACGTGGCCAGCCGCAAAAAGCGTCCCAGTGAAACCGAGATCGTTTTCGTCGGCTTGATGGACGAGGAGTGTAACCAAACCGGCTCGCGCTCCTTTGCCAAGCTGCGAATGAAAGCCGACCTCGCGCTCGTCGGCGAGCCGACCCGGTGCAAAATCGTCACCGCGCACAAGGGCGACCTCTGGCTGCGCCTCATCGCCACCGGCAAGGCCGCCCACGGCGCACGCCCCGAGTTGGGCCGCAACGCGATCCACTCGCTCGCCCAATGCATCGACGCCATCGAGACCGACTATGCCGCGTTGCTGCGCAAACGCCGCCACCCGCTGCTCGGTCACGCGACGATCAACACCGGCACCATCCGCGGCGGCGCGCAGCCGAACATCGTTCCCGACCACTGCGAAGCCGACCTCGACCGTCGCACCCTCCCCGGCGAAACATTCGCCAAAATTCGGCGCGAACTTCACGGCGTCTTGGCCAAGCACAGCCTCAAGGCGAAGCTGATCGACGTTAAGGGCTATACCTGTCCCGCTCTCGAAACCGACCCCGGCCTGCCATGGGTGCGCGACTTCATGCGGTCTGCCCGGCAGAAAAAACCGATCGGCGTCGATTACTACTGCGACGCCGCCAACCTCGCCGGCGCCGGCATACCGACCGTCGTCTGGGGGCCGGGCGACATCGCGCAGGCGCACACGGCCGACGAGTGGATTACCCTGGAGCAACTCGAGCGCGGCACCGACATGCTGACGCGATTCCTTTTGTCGCTGCCATGATTTCGCGGCACACTCCCGCGCGATGAGATTGGCCCTGCTCACGCACGAACCGTTTTATCCGCCCAGCGGCGGCGGCTCGGCAGAAGCCAACTACCTCGTCAGCGAACTCACCCGGCGAGGACACGAAGTACACCTGTTCTGCCCGGACTTCCCCGACCGCGACGCCGTCGCCGCGCGCTTCGGCATCACCGTCCACCCCTTTACCGGTTGGGAGATGGGACGCTACACCCGGCTTCGCTCGCTCAAGTACCTCGCCTATCCCGGCGCGCTCCGGAGGCTCGTTCGACGTATCGCGCGAGACATCTCGTTCGATGCCATCCTGTCGCAGCACGCCATCTCCGCCGTCGCCGCCGGCAAGCTCAAGGCCGATCTCGACGTGCCGGTGGTGATGAACTTTCTCGATTTCCTCACCGGCTTTATGGAGTCGTGGCCCGCTTGGGCGATGCCACGCTTCGTGCTGCGCCGCCTGATGGCGTACGAGCTTTCACTGCCCAAGCGCCACGACGCCGATGCCGTGCTCACCGTCTCCGACGAACTCGCCCGCCGCTTCGCTGAAACCAACTATGCCGCCGACCGGCTCCACCCCATCCTTTACGGCCACGACGCAAAACTTTTCCAACCGAGAACCAAGAACCGAGGACCGGGAACTGTCGCCATGCACGGCTCGTTCGACACGCATCACCTCGGGCCGATCGCCATCCGCGCCATCACAACCATCGCCTTGGACAGGCCGGAGACACATTTCCTTTTCATCGGCCGCGAGACTGACACCGTCAAAAAACTGGCCAAGCGCGTCTTCGCCGCCGCGCCGTTGGCCAAGTTCGAGTGCACCGGCTTCGTCCCTTACAGCGAAGTCGCCGAGCTGCTTGGCCAAGCGACCGTCGGCATCATCCCGTACGAGTCGTCGAGCGGTACGCACTGCGCTTTCGTAGCCAAGCTCGTCGAGTACGCCGCGCTTGGCTTGCCGGTCGTGAGCACGCCGTTGGCCGGCGTGAAGTCGTTTTTTGGCGACGAACCGTCCGTGCGTTTTTCTGCGTTCGACGGCGGCCAGTTTGCGAACGACGTCATCGACCTGCTCGACAACCCGCCGCCTCGGGCCGAGTCGGAGCACTTGGCCGGGCGCGTCGCCGCCGAACTCGATTGGCCAGTGATCTGCGCCAAGGCAGTTGACCGACTCGAAGCCATCGTCTCATGATCGAAGCCGACTCCAAACGCGCGTTTTACCGGCAGGGAAGCTGGCTGGTGATCACCACGTTCATCAGCGGCCTGCTGATGTTTGCGGTGCATATTTTCGGCGGCTGGATGAGTCCCGAGGAGTACGGGCTGTTTGTCACGCTGCTGCAGATCCTCAACCTCATGATGATCCCCGCGCTCGGCTTGCAAACGGTTTTCGCGCAACAAACTGCCGCCGCCATCATGCCGCAACAGCAATTCGACCTGGCCAAGTCCACCCGGAAAATGCTCCTCATTTGCCTGTGCGTTTGGATGGCAATTGCGGTGCTCATCCTCCTGAATCAAGAGGCCATTCTTGAGTCGCTAAAGATCGAAAAACCAACGGCGCTTTACGTGACACTGCTGCTTGGCCTGCCGCAGCTTTGGCTGCCGGTGCTGCTCGGCATCCTGCAGGGCAGACAAAACTTCGCGTGGCTCGGCGGTGCGGCGATCGCCAACGGAGTGGGACGTTTTGCCGCCGTCGGCATCATCGTCGCGCTGCTTGGTGGCCAAGCTGCGGGAGCGACGACCGGTGTTCTGATCGGCCTCACCACGGCTTGTCTGCTTGCCGGTTGGCACGGACGCCAAGTTTGGCTTGGTCAATCGGGTGCAAGTCGGGGCAACTTCGAGGCCAAGGCTTGGCTGAAACGAATCATCCCGCTCACGCTGGGCTTGGGCGCGGGGCAATTCATGTTGAGCGCGGACATGATCGCGGCGCGGGCCATCCTGCCCGAGGCCGACTCCGGCCCGTACGGCGCGGCCGGGATGATCGGGCGCGGGCTGGTGGTTTTCACCGGGCCACTAGCTGCGGTGATGTTTCCCAAGCTTGTGCGCGAAGTGGCCGGAACGAAATCGAGAGTGCTTTTTCAGGCGCTCCTCGGCACGGCCACCCTAGGCGTGTTGGCTGGGATCGGGTGCACACTCGCCGCCTGGCTGCTGCCGGACATCGCCGACCGTTTCTCCGCCTTGGCCGCGAAGAAAAAAATAGTCACCGAAATCACGCCACTGATTCCGTATTTCGTTTGGAGCATGTTGCCGCTGGCGTTGGCGAATGTTTTCGTGGCGGCGCTGTTGGCCAAGGAGCGATATCGCGCGGTGCCTTGGCTGGTCGGGATAGCCGTCGCCTACGGACTGATGCTGGCTTGGCTGGCCAACACCGCCGAGCCGCCGTCGCAGCAGACGATCATTCTCACCCTGGGCGGCTTCAACCTCGCGTTCCTAGGCACGGCAGCGGCCCTGGCCAGACGCTACGCCCCGTCGCCGGAGAGTCGGTAGGCTCTCAACGACTCCAGCATCGCCTGCACGGAGGGGTAACGATCGCGCTTTTCCTTCTCGAGTGCCTTGCGGCAAATCATTTCAAGCCCAGGCGGTATGTCACGATCCGGCGCGGCTTCGCTTGGCTTGGGCAACGGTTGGTTGAGCAGGTTGTCGGCGACTTCTCGCGCCGTCTCACCGGAGAGCAGTTGATCAAGCGTGAGCATCTCGAACAAAATATTACCGAGGCTGAACACGTCCGCCCGCCCGTCGATCTGCGCATCACCCCGGGCCAACTCCGGCGCCATGTAAAGCGGCGTGCCGTAGCGCCGGCCGGCCGGCGTCAGTACCGGATTCGCTTTGGCAGGGAATGCCTCGACGCCGACATCCGGCTCGCCCCAAACCTTGGCCAGGCCCCAGTCGAGAACGATGACTTCGCCAAAACCGCCCACGAGAATATTCGCCGGCTTGAGATCGCGATGGATGACGCCGCGGTCATGCGCATAGGCGACCGTTTGGCAAACTTGGATCAACGAATCCACCAGCACCGGCAACGGGAAGAACTGCGTCAACCGCTCGTCGCCGGCACGCAGACCGTGCAGGATGTCGCGCAGGTTGCGACCACGCACATGCTTCATGGTGAAAAACATGTCGCCGCTGCGGTCGCGCCCCATTTCATAAACCGGCACCGTGCCGGGATGCTGCAGCTTAGCCGTCACCCGAGCCTCGCGCAGGAACCGCTGCGTCTCGACCTCAGACTGTCGCATCTCCGGGTGCAGCGTCTTGTAAACAACCTCACGATGAAGGTTGACATCGCGACAGGTAAAGAGCTTCGCCGTTCCACCCTCCGCCATCAGCTTAAAATCGGAATACTTCAGCGAACCGCTCTTCCAGTGGACCGGAAAAACATCGTCCGTATCCGCCAGGCGTAACGACGTCTCATGCAGTGTCGCCGCATCGCCCTGCCCAGTTTTCCGTTCGTCGCCCATCTCGGAACCGAGTGAACGCCCCCACCCACCCATCGTCGAGTTTTGTTTCCACCGACCAGTCTTTGCGCTACGCTCGGCCAAGCGATTGCTGCAGTGAAAAATATCGTTTACTTCGACCTCGAAACCATGCATTCCGCCGATGACGTCGGCGGCTGGAGTCATATCGACAAAATGGGCATGAGCATCGGGGTCACTTATAGCACTGGCAAGGGCGGGTATTCGATCTATGCGGAGTCGGAGGTGAACGACCTCATCGAGGAACTGCAACGCGCCGACCTTGTCGTCGGCTTCAACCACATCCGCTTCGATTACGAGGTGCTACACGGCTACACGACACTCGACCTACGGCAACTCCCCTCGCTCGATCTGATGGTGGACCTGCAGGAAATCCTCTCGCACCGGCTCAAGCTCGACTCGATCGCCTCGGCCACGTTTGGCGCGGAGAAAACCGCCGACGGCCTGCAGGCGCTGAAGTGGTTCAAGCAGGGCAAAATGATGGAGATCGCCGAATACTGCTGCTACGACGTGAAGATCACCAAAATGGTCCACGAATTCGGTGCTGAAAATGGCTGCGTGTTTTACAACAACCGCTTCGGCAAACAGCTCAGCGTCAAGATCGACTGGAGCACCGAGTAGCCGACGTGCTTGGCCAAGCGCAGCTCGACAGCGGGGAGCGTGTTCGGTACAGTTGGTGCCGTCCAACAAGCAATATGACGAGGCAAACTATTCCCACTTCTGTCCGCCGGTGGTCGGCCAGCCTTCTCGGCTTGGCCTTGGCCACCTCGGCATTCGCGGCCAAGCGGCCCAACATCATCATCGCCATGGCCGATGATATGGGCTGGAGCGATATTGGCTGTTACGGCGGTGAGATCGACACGCCCAACCTCAACACACTCGCTGAGGGCGGCGTGCGGTTCACCCAGTTTTACAACACCGGCCGCTGCTGCCCCACCCGCGCCACGCTGCTCTCCGGCACTTACGCGCACCAAGCCGGCATCGGGCACATGATGGGCAACCGCAACCTCCCCGGCTACAAGGGCGACTTGAACAAAAACGTCCGCACCATCGCCGAGGTGATGAACACTGCCGGCTACTCGACGTACATGGCCGGCAAGTGGCACGTCACCCCCAAGATCCAACCCGGCGGCCCGAGGAACAACTGGCCGCGGCAACGGGGGTTCGATCGTTTTTACGGTACCATCCACGGGGCCGGCAGTTTTTTTGATCCAAATTCGCTCACACGCGAAAACACGCAGGTCTCTCCGCTGACCGACGAGGGTTATCAGCCCAAGGGAACCTATTATTACACCGACGCCATCAGCGACCATGCCGCGCGCTACATCCGCGAGCACGATGGCGATGAGCCGTTCTTCATTTACGTCGCCTACACCGCACCGCACTGGCCGATGCACGCGTTGCCGGAAGACATCGCCAAGTACAAGGGCAAGTACGACACCGGTTGGGACGCCATGCGCCGGGCGCGTTACGAGCGACAGATCAAGATGGGGCTCATTGATCCCAAGTGGAAGATGACGCCGCGCGATGGCAAGGCGCCGAAGTGGGCCGATGCCAAAAACAAGGAATGGGAATTGCGCCTGATGGAAACCTACGCCGCGATGGTCGACCGGCTCGACCAGGGCATGGGCCGGGTCGTCACCGCGCTCAAGGAAACTGGCCAGTACGACAACACTCTGATCCTGTTCCTCGCCGACAACGGCGGCTGCGCCGAGGGCATGGGCCGCCGCGAGGGCATCCAGTACAAGGACAAAGATCCCGACCAGCTCAAGCCGATGACCAAAGGCGAACTGCAGCCTGACATGATCCCCAAACGCACGCGCGACGGACGCGTGCTAAAACAGGGCACAGGAGTGATGACCGGCGGCCCGGACACCTACCACGGCTACGGCCTCGCCTGGGCCAACGCCAGCAACACGCCGTTCCGCGAGTACAAACATTGGGTGCACGAAGGCGGCATCAGCTCGCCTCTCATCGCTCATTGGCCAAGCGGCATCGGCAAAAAGCGACACGGCAAACTCGAGAGCCAGCCCGGCCACCTCATCGATCTTATGGCCACCTGCGTTGACCTTGGCCAAGCGACTTATCCGGAGAAAGTCGGCGACACAGCAATCGTCCCGATGCAGGGCACCTCGCTCGCCCCTGCGTTCAACGGCAAAAAGATCGGGCGCAAAAAACCAATCTACTGGGAGCACGAGGGCAATCGGGCCATGCGCGACGGCAAATGGAAACTCGTCGCCAAGGGCGCGAACGGCCCGTGGGAACTGTACGACATCAAGGCCGACCGCACGGAGCTGAACAACCTGGCCGAAAAACAACCCAAACGCCTCAAGCGAATGGCAGACCGATGGGAAAGCTGGGCCGTCGCCTCGTTGGCCAAGCCATGGCCGTGGGGCAAAAAGAAAAAATAACCCAGCGCTATTCCCATCGACGCCAAAACGGAAGTGGTTTCTGGAAAACAACCGACCTTGAGCACCGTTCACACTGCTTTGAGCCGAAAGTAAGCTGACCCGCTCTCTCGTAACTATTAGATCGTGGTGAGCGGGCGCTCATATGATGCCATCGCCAAAGTAGTCAGTTCTCAGCAAAGAAAACATGGTCCAGACAAACGAGCTCAAACCTAACACCCTCTTTATCGAAGTGTCGGGATCCGGCCTTCCCGAAGTTGATGGACTCTTCGTCCCCTCAACGGCACCTCCCGCCAAATCTGAATCAGGAACCGTGTCAAGTTCCGGCTACTGGAACGGCAAGATGGCCTGGGATCGCGCCGATGGCGCCGCTGCCAGAAGCCCCTCTCTCTCATACTCCAACAGCTACCAATCCTGGAGAATCTCGCGTTTGGACGGTCATCTCGCCTACGAAACCACCTGCGAAGACGAGCTGCCACCGACGGACCGGGAATGGAACGTCTACAAAATGGGAGTGGCACCTGCCCCCAGGATAGTGCTCCACCACTGTGACCCGAGACAACCTTGCCCAAAGCCCAATGTCGTCTTTGTTCTCGGAGGACCCGGCACCGGAAAAGGAACCATGTGCGAGCTTGCTGAGATTCAACTCGGATGGACACACCTCTCCACCGGAGAACTGCTCCGCGCCGAGCGTCAGGCGGGCGGGCCGAGGGCCAACATTATCGAGAAATGCCTCGCAGTCGGAAAGTTGGCGCCCACCGAAATCGTTGTGACTCTGCTTAAAAACGCGATGGAAAATACCACCCGAACCACGGGAAAGAACAACTTTCTCCTCGACGGTTTCCCCCGCTCCCTGACCAATCTTGAAGGATGGCATGAGATTTTCGGTCGGGAAATTGACCTCCCCAAAATGCTCTACCTTGAGTGCCCCTACGCCGTTCTCGAGCAGCGTATTCTGGGTCGCGTCAACTTCACCGGCAGAAGTGATGATAATGTTGAGAGCATCAAGCTGAGATTCGACACCTTCAAGGCAGAGACACTGCCCACCGTCGAGCTCTTCAGGAGCAAAAATCTGTGTATTGAAATCGACACCAGTCAGGACCGCCAGACTGTCTATGACCAAGTCAAAAGCAGCCTCGCTGAGTTCACTAATAAGAGCTTCGCCTCCAAACCGCTTACCGAAAAATCTGAGATGCTCCTAGGTCTGAGACCTTTCCCAAGGAAGGAGTAGCTAGTCGATACTGAAAAGTCGTTTTCAGGTAATCGAACAGTAGAGGATCACTGGTGCTTTCAGTTTCTGGTTGCCATCTGCGCGTCGTCCAGTAATAGCACGTTGAAGAAAAAACCGCGCTGGACTAAGAGGCTTACCAACTCGAAAGGAGCATTTAATCCGTTTTTAATCGGGAGCGGTCATGAGAGATCCAGAACAACGGGTAAGGTTTTTCTTCACAAAGCTAGTCCATCTGATTGGATCAGGTTTAATCCCATTTCACACAGCCGGGATACAACATAGTGTTACAACTTTTTTGAACTCCTAGTTTTGCATTAAAGAGGGGGGGAAGGGCTCGTTGATTTGAGCACGGGCTTCAGGTGTGGATGGATTGCGGCTCTAACAAAAACTGGCAATGGAGGAAATAACCTATGATCGTATTACCCAGTAGCATCCTTGTCGAAACACTCTTTTGCCTGTTCTCAGTGAACTTTACTTCGCTGCCAGTCCTTTTGACTAAATTCACTTGATGCCTTCGTATAAAGGTTGGTTGCACATTTAACTGAAAGTCGGTGGCAAGCAAGCCGCTTTGATTAACGCCTGATCAGCCGATAAAACTCATGGGATTGATCCGGATCAATTGTCAGCCCGGTTTCCCCCTCTTCCCCGATCATCGGGTAATCCTCCCAATGTATCAGATCCGTGGATCGTTGCACCTTGTGCGTGCTCAGCAATTCCGGCGCGACAACCAGGCGCATCGAGTCGCGGGACAAGACCAGACCCTTGGTCAACGGCTTAGCATCCAGCGTCA
>JABGZB010000084.1 GCA_018674955.1 Verrucomicrobiota bacterium
CGGGTCGAGCACCAGCGGCATCAGCGAGTGGCCGCCGCCATCGGCCAACTTGGGCCAGTTGTCCTCGTCGTCGTAGTCAAGCGTGACCAACACCGTGCCGTTCGCCGCCGAGCGCACGCGGAGCGTCTCGCCGTTGTTGGCCAGTTTGCCGCTGTAAGTGCCTAGGACGGTCGCCTCCCTGGCCAAGCGGTAATGCGCGCGGAACGCCGCCTCGTCGTCGTGGCCGATGATGAGCGCGTACTGACCCGGTGCCAGCGTGAGGCCGGTTGGCACGACGAACCTCACGCCGCCGGAGAGCGTCACGCCGCCGAGGTCGAGCGTCGTGTCGGCGCTGTTATTGTGCAGCTCGATGTAATCGAAGTCAGGCCCGCTTGGCGCGTTGTACATCAACTCGGTTAGCACGAGTTGTGCCTTGAGGCTCCCGAGCGTGTCCGGCTCGCCGGCCCGGAACTCGACAGGGTCGGACCAGTGGCTCCAGCGCTTGGTGTCGTCGAGCATCCGCACCCGCGCGCGATACCAATGCCCGACCTTGGCCAAGCCGGAGGGCAGGACGATGGTGTCAGCGAACTTGGTCAGCACGTCCGATTCCCAAATAGCGTTGATCTCGTATTGGCGTGGGTTGGCAGGGTCGTACGGTGGCGCGTTCGGCGCGGTGACCTCGGCCAGGCGCCACTTCATTCCGCCGAACTTCCCGCTCGAGTCGGAGAATGCCGAGCTGCGGAACCGCAGCCCGTTGGCCGGATGCCCGCCGCCGCCGCTGTACACGATCGTCGGCTGGTCGGGATGCTTCGTGTCGCGGGCGGCCGACTTGAGGATGAAATTGCGCCGGGTCCGGATGTAATTCTTCATGATTTTCACCATGCCGGGGAAATCCTTCGTGCCCGCTTTTTGGTAAAACCGCCCCTTGCCGGCTTTGCTGCCGTTGACCTTGCCGGACGACATGATCGGGTGGTAGTCCCACATCGCGCGGTCGGCATCAGCGATCGACGGCATCCGTCCGCTCGGCTCGTCAATGATTGCCGCGAACTCGTCGATCAGCCTGTCACCCTCGTCGTTGTTGAACAATAGATCGAGAATCTCGCGGGCACGGTTGCCGTACTCCATCTTGAAAACAGGCTTGTCGAGCACCTTGCCCTTGAACGGGTCGTTGCCGTTGCCGTACATGTTGCCGGCCCAGGTGAGGTCGAGATCCCACGGGAGCGTGGCCCACTTCTGCGTATCGGGGTTGAGGTAGTAGAAATAATTTTTGCCGTAGCCGATGTCGTAGTGGTGAATGCCCTCGACGACTGTGCGATAGCTGTAATAGCGCGGTAGGTCCATGTTTTGTCGCCACCAGCTTTCTGATTGGTTGCCCTGGTATCGGCTCAGGTACGAGTTGAGGTCGGACTTGTCCGTTGCGGCCGACGGGCCCTGATTGTTCAACTCGCCGGTGCCTCCCTCCATCTTGTACAGATTGCCGTCGGGTAAATCGTGTTCGTCGAGAAACCGGCCGTCCATTTGTTCGACGGCGAGGTAGAGTCCCCAGAAATCGCCGTCGTACTGCGTCGCGCCGGTTTCCTCCGCCTCGTCAATGATCCGGAAATGCACCCAGTGCGTCTTGGGCGCCTCGACGTTGGCCAACTCGAACAGCTTGAAGCCGACCGCCTCAAACATCCCCTGCTCGCCGCGGTGCTGGAAATTGCCCTGCTGGATGCAGGCGGAGAAGTTCAGCTTGTCCCAGCGGCTGTCGTATTCGCGGTCGTAGTGGTCGCGTGCCTGAAACGAGTGGCCGCGATTGAAGTCGAACTTCCACATGTTCTTGCCCATCGCGTAGCGCCACACGCCGCCCCGGGCGCGGTAGCGGATGTGGTCGTACACCTCGCCGTCGTACACCAGTGTGCCCTTCCACTTGTAATTGTCGCCACCGTATTTTTCGTTCCACGTCGAGTTTTCGATATCGGTTTTTTTCGAGATCAAGTGGTACACCGGCACGCTGGTGAGCGCTTGGCTGTCATACTCGAGCACCTTCGCGCCGGGCTTGGCCTTGCCACTCCAGCTTGGCACGCCGTCGTAGCAGAAGTAGGCAAAGTTCGGCGCGGGATCGCTGGGGTAGGGCGCGGTGGCCACTTGGCCAAGCGCGGTTTTCACCGACACACGATAGCGGACCAGGTGCCGATGCTGCTGCACCGACTTGGGCACAGTCGCTGAGAAAACGCCGTCGCTGGCCTCGACATCACCCTCTTGGCCAAGGTCGTTCATTGGCAGCTTGGTCCAGCCGCGCTCGTACGCTGCGTCGTCGATATGCACGTAGCCGCCGGGGCTAACGACTTGGTACTCCGCATAAACCTCAGAGCTGGCCACCGCCGTGCTGGGCATGGTGGTGATTACGACCGCCTCGCTGCCCTTGGGCTGTCTGGGCGTGTGTTCGACCTTGGCCAAGCGCGTGAGTGGCAAGGTAGCGAAAACCGAATTACGCGCGCCGGGAGTGGGGCCGCGGTTGGCCGGGCCGACCGTTGCCTTCAACTCCACGTCGATGAAGAAGTCGCTGCTGCCGCCTTTCGACGCGTTGTGCGCTTGGATGGCCAAAATATTTTCGCCCTCGATGAGATAGCCACCCGGCGACGGGAGGTCGAACTCGACATAGTCGTGCTGCTCGATCGCCGAGCTGGCATTGCTGCCGAAGCGCGGCTCCATGGTGGAGATGTTACTGCCGGCGACGTGCCGGCCGTTGATCCACATGTTGAAGCCGTCGTCGAATTGCAGCGCCAGTTTCAACGCCCCGATTTTCTTCACGTCCTTGACCGTAATTTTTTTACGAAAGTAAACCGACGTGTAGCCGTTGCGCATGTCGCCCAGCGTTGTCTTAATGAAGTCCTCCCCGTACCCGATTGGCGTGCGCCCGGTCAGCCAGCCGCTCTCGGCGAAGGCCGCCTTGCGCCAGACGGTGCGCGGGCTCGACGCCTCCTTGGTGCCCTTGAAATATTTCCACGAGCTGCCCTTGGCCACGAGCATGTTGGCTTTGGTCGAGGCGTCGCCGCGAACGGACGGTTTCCAGTTGTGGCCGTTGTTGTTGTCGAGGTCGGGATGAATCAGCTCGATAGAGTAGCCTGGCGGGGCGCCGACGATGGGCCACGGGAACCCCAGGCGATAGCGCACACGGTCAACGAGTTGGCCGGTGGCGTCGCGCAGCTCGATCCGCTCGCCGTCGTTGTCGAGCTTGCCCAGCCACGGGCCAAGCGGCGAGCCGCCGAATTTGGACTTGAACTGCGCCGGGTTGTGAGTGACGACGACGAAGCCGTCGCCGTCGATTTTGCTGCCGTCGGGAAACGTGAACACGACGGCGTCTCCGATCTCCCAGCCGCTGAGGTCGACCGGCTCGGTGGCGGTATTGTGCAGTTCGATGAATTCGGCCAGCTCAGTTTTGACGTCGGGATCGTGGTGGATTTCATTGATCACCACTTCGCCCTTGGCCAAGGCCGTGAGACTGGCAAAAGTAACTAGAAAAAAGAGGCGATAAGTCACAGGTAAACGCATTCAAAGCACCCCGGATGCCATAGGGTCAACCCTGCAAATCGGTTCTTTTTCATTCGGGCCGCCGGCCGGCTATGCGGGTATTTGACGCGAAGCTGCGTGTCACCCGCACCCGGAGCCGGTTTTGCGGCCTTGGCCAACGGCTTGGCCGGGCTACTCAGCCCATGTGGTCGACAATGTTTTGCCCGAAGGCGGAGCACTTGATCTCGGTGGCATCGTCCGCGAGGCGGGCGAAATCGTAGGTGACATTTTTGGAGGCGATGGCTCTGTCCATCCCTTTGACGATGAGGTCGGCGGCTTCGAGCCAGCCGAGGTGGCGCAGCATCATCTCGCCGCTGAGAATGACGGAGCCTGGGTTGACCTTGTCCAGCCCGGCGTACTTCGGCGCGGTGCCGTGGGTGGCCTCGAAGATGGCGTGGCCGGTGTCGTAGTTGATGTTGCCGCCGGGCGCGATGCCGATGCCGCCGACGCACGCCGCAAGCGCGTCGGAAACGTAATCGCCGTTGAGGTTAAGCGTGGCGATGACCTCGTACTCGGCAGGGCGCAACAGAATCTGCTGCAGGAATGCGTCGGCGATCACGTCTTTGACGATGATCTTGTGGCCGTCCTTTTCAATGACTTGCCACGGGCCGCCGTCGAGGTCTGTCGCGCCGTATTCCTTTCGGGCCAACGCGTAGCCCCAGTCGCGGAACGCGCCCTCGGTGAACTTCATGATGTTGCCCTTGTGCACGAGCGTGACGCTGTCGCGCTTGTTGGAGATGGCGTACTCGATAGCCGCCCGCACGATGCGCTCGGTGCCCTCCTTGGACACCGGCTTGATGCCGATGCCGGCGGTGTCGGGGAAACGGATCTTCTTCACGCGTTCCGGGAATGCTTCGGCGAAGAGTTGCTTGAACTTGTCGCAATCATCGGTGCCATGCTGGAACTCGATGCCGGCGTAAATGTCCTCGGTGTTTTCGCGGAAGATGACCATGTCGGTCAGCTCCGGTTGCTTCACGGGACTAGGCACACCCTCGAACCAGCGCACCGGTCGGAGGCAGGTGTACAGGTCGAGAATCTGGCGCAGCGCGACGTTGATCGAACGGATGCCGCCGCCGACCGGCGTGGTGAGCGGCCCCTTTATGCCGACGAGATATTCGCGGAACGCGGCCACGGTGTCGTCCGGCAGCCACTCGTCGAACTTGTCCTTGGACGACTGACCGGCGAACACCTCGAACCAAGCGATCTTTTTCGCGCCGCCGTAAGCTTTGTCGATGGCTGCGTCGAAGACGAGCTGGCTGGCGGCCCAGATATCCGGGCCGATGCCGTCGCCGCGGATGAACGGGACGACTGGGTTGTTCGGCACTTGCAGGTTGCCGTCTGTGATGGTGATTTTGCCTCCTTCGGGCGGGGTGATGTCTTTGTATGCCATAAAAGTGTTGTATTTTCCGTTGCCACTTGGCCAAGCGGCGTGGAGAGAAGGGCGCCCAAGCCAAGCGCTTGGCCGCTTAAGGTTCAACAGCCTAACGAAACAAGCCCCATATCGCAAGTTTTAGGCAAAAAAAAGGCGAACGGGGAGCCGTTCGCCTCAGGAAATATTGTGCTCAAGCGGTTAGACGCGCTTGCGGCGCTTGGCCTTGATTTGGGCTTGTGAGTAGAGGATGGCTTGGTTGAGGGCCTTGGCATCTTCCTCGGAGACGTCGCCGCCTTCCTCGAGCCGCTGCTCGGCCTTGGCCTTGGCTTCCTCGGCGACGGCCTCGTCGATGTCGGCGCTGTTGGCGGCGTTGTCGGTGAGGATGGCTACGTGGTCGCCGGTGATCTCGGCAAAGCCCTCGCCGATGGCGATGACTTCCTCGGTGCCGCTCCGCTTGACGACGATTTCACCGGCTTGCACCTGGGTCATCAAGGGCACGTGGTTCGGGTAAATGCCGGCTTCGCCCTCGCTGCCGGGGAGGGTGACCACCTCGACGTCCTCGGAGTAGATTTTCGACTCCGGGGTGACGATCTCGAGCTTGAGGGTTTCGGCCATTTACTTCTCTTCCTGAATTTCCGCGATGCCGCCCTTCATGTAGAAGTTGCTTTCGGGCACCTCGTCGTGTTTTCCGTCGAGAATTTCGGCGAAGCCTTTGACGGTGTCTTCCACGTCCACCTGTTTGCCGGCGGTGCCGGTGAAGACCTCCGCCACACTGAACGGCTGCGAGAGGAATCGCTGAATCTTGCGGGCGCGGAACACGGTTTGCTTGTCGTCCGGCGAAAGTTCGTCCATGCCGAGAATGGCGATGATGTCCTGCAATTCCTTGTAGCGCTGTAGCACGGCCTGCACGCCGCGGGCGACGCGGTAGTGCTCTTCCCCCACGATTTCTGGGGTGAGCGCCAGTGAGGTCGAGGCCAGCGGATCGACCGCGGGATAAATGCCCAACTCGGCGATGGAGCGTTCGAGCACGATGGTGGCGTCCAAGTGAGCGAACGTGGTGGCCGGTGCGGGGTCGGTCAGATCATCCGCCGGCACGTACACGGCCTGGAAGGAGGTGATTGAGCCTTTCTTGGTGGAGGTGATACGTTCCTGCAAATCGCCCATCTCGGCGGCCAGAGTGGGCTGGTAACCCACGGCTGACGGGGTGCGGCCAAGCAGGGCGCTCACCTCGGAGCCGGCTTGGCTGAAGCGGAAAATGTTGTCGACGAACAGCAGGACGTCCTGATTCTGTTCGTCGCGGAAATACTCGGTGACGGCCAGCGCGGAGAGAGCCACGCGCAGTCGGGCGCCGGGAGGCTCGTTCATCTGTCCGTAAACGAGGCCGATGCGCGATCCGGGCGCAATCACCGGAAGGCCCTTGTCGTTGAGCTTGGTTTCGCCGTTTTCGTCCTTCTCGGTCTTGATGACGTCGGCTTCAATCATCTCATAGTAAAGGTCGTTGCCTTCGCGGGTGCGCTCGCCGACACCCGCAAACATCGAGATGCCGCCGTGCAGCTTCGCGATGTTGTTGATCAACTCCATGATGATGACCGTCTTGCCGACGCCCGCGCCGCCGAACGCGCCGACCTTGCCGCCCTTGAGGAACGGGCAGATGAGATCGATCACCTTGATGCCGGTGGTGAGCACTTCCTGCGTGGTGGATTGCTCAGTCAACGCCGGGGCAGATCGGTGAATGGGGTTATAAATATCGTTGCCGTCCTTGTCCTTGTCCGGCTGCACGGGGCCTTGCTCGTCCACGGCTTCGCCGGTGACGTTGAACACGCGGCCCATCACGGCATCGCCAACGGGCATGCTGATCGGCTTTCCCGCGTCGGTGAGTTCCATGCCGCGCTTGAGGCCCTCGGTGGAGCTCATCGCCACGGCGCGCACCCAGTTGTCACCCAGATGCTGCTGCACCTCGAGCGTCAGCTTGGTATTGCCCTCACCGGGAACATCGAACTCCACGGTCAATGCGTTGTAGATGGCGGGCAGGCTGTCGGTGAACTCCGCATCCACTACCGGCCCAATGATCTGTACAATCTTGCCTTTGTTCATTTTCTGTTGGTCGTTTTAAATCAGTTGCCAAGCGCCATTTGTGCGGTGGTGATCTCCAGCAACTCGTTGGTGATAGCCGCTTGGCGCATCTTGTTGAATTCGAGTGTCAAATCCTTAATCAGGTCGTTCGCGTTGTCGGTCGCATTCTTCATCGCCACCATCTTCGAGCTGAACTCGCTGGCCTTAGCCTCGAGCAGAATCTGGTGTACCTGAAAATTGATATAGTGCGGCAGCAATGCCCCCAGTACGCCGCCGGCCGAGGGTTCAAACAGGAACTCCGCCGTACCACCTTGTAGTTCGGATACCATTTCCTCGCCCTCCACGCCAGCCTGTACGCCCTTAATCTCGGTGATCGGCAGCAGCGTTTGCACTTCTGGCTTTTGGGAGAGCGTATTGATGAAGTTGGTGAACGCGATGTCCACGTGATCCACCTCGCCGTTCTCGAACAGCTCCACTGCTATCCGCGCAATGGCCCGCGCCTCGGCGAAGACCGGCGTGTCGCTGTACGAGAAATCCGCAGTCAAGTCCCAGCCGACGCGTGTGGCATGTTGTGCACCCTTGCGGCCGGCGGCGATCACGCGGGTGTGATCCGTCACAAACTCGTCGCTCACCTTGCGCAGCAGGTTGGAGTTGATCGAGCCGCACATGCCTTTGTCAGTGGTCACCAGAATCAACGCCCGGTTCTCACCGCCGCGCGCCTTCATGAAGGGATGATCAAAATCGCCCGCGTTGGTTACCACCTCGCCTAGCACGCGGTTCATCAGCTCCGCATAAGGCCGGCCGGCCATCGCTGCCTGCTGGGCGCGCCCCATCTTCGCCTGCGCCACCTTCTCCATGGCGCTGGTGATCTGTGCGGTTTTCTTAACGGAAACGATCCGCCGCCGGATTTCGCGTGTGCTGGGCATTGAAAACTACTTGTTCGCCGACTTGTATTCGTCGAGGGCGGCCTTGAGGTCGGCTTTGACCTCGTCATTCACTTGGCCAACTGCGGTGATTTTTTTCAGCAGGTCGGCCTTGCGATCCTGGAGGAAAGTCGTGATTGCGGTTTGAGTGTTCTTGAGTTCGTCCACTTCCACGTCGTCGAAGTAGCCGTTTTGCACTGACCAAAGGACGCACACCTGCACCGGCACTGCCACGGGCTGGAACTGTGCCTGCTTGAACACCTCCACGATGCGTTTGCCGCGCTCGAGTTTGGCGCGCGTCGCATCGTCGAGGTCGCTGCCGAACTGCGCGAAGGCGGCCAGCTCACGGAACTGCGCGAGGTCCAGCTTGATGGTGCCGGAAACCTGCTTCATCGCTTTGATCTGTGCCGCGGAACCCACCCGACTCACGGATAGACCCACCGAGATCGCCGGTCGCACGCCCTGGTAAAATAAATCGGTTTCCAAGAAAATCTGGCCGTCGGTGATGGAAATCACGTTCGTCGGGATGTACGCCGACACGTCTCCCGCCTGCGTCTCGATGATGGGCAGCGCGGTGAGCGAGCCGCCGCCGGCGTTGTCGGAGAGGCGCGCCGAGCGCTCGAGCAAACGGCTGTGCAGATAAAACACATCACCCGGATACGCTTCTCGACCGGACGGCCGTTTGAGCACCAGCGACACCTGGCGGTAGGCCACGGCGTGCTTTGACAAATCGTCATAAACGATAAGCGCGTCCATGTTGTTGTCCATGAACCACTCGCCCATGGATGCACCGGCGAACGGCGCGAGAAACTGGTTTGTCGCCGAGTCACTCGCCGATGCGACCACCACGATAGTGTGCTCCAGCGCGTCGTTTTCTTCGAGATTTTGTATGACTTTGGCCACGTTGGCGCGTTTTTGGCCGATCGCCACGTAAATGGAATAGAGCGGCCGGAAATCCGGATCGCCACCCTCAAGCCCCTCACGGTTGGTGCGCGCGTTGTTGATGATGGTGTCGATGCAGACCGCCGTCTTGCCGGTCTGCCGGTCGCCAATCACCAGCTCACGTTGGCCGCGTCCGATCGGGATCATCGCATCCACCGCCATGATGCCGGTTTGCATTGGTTGGCTCACCGACTTGCGCTTGATGATGCCGGGCGCGATTTTCTCCACAGGATAATTTGCCTCGGCGGCGATGTCGCCCTTGCCGTCGATCGGCCGGCCAAGCGCGTCCACCACGCGGCCAAGCAGCGCCTTGCCCACGGGCACGGAGAGCAGTTTGCCGGTGGTTTTCACCTCGTCGCCCTCGGCGATGCCGGTGTGGTCGCCGAGAATCACCGCGCCCACTTCTGTTTCCTCGAGGTTCAGCGCGAGGCCCATCACGCCGCCGCCGAAGTCGAGCATCTCGTTCATCATCGCGCCGGTGAGACCCTCGATCTTGGCTACGCCGTCGCCGATCTCGCGCACCACACCCACGTTCTCGCGCGCCACGTTTGTTTTCGCACCGGCGATCTGGGCTTCAATATCCTGCAGTAAGTTGCTCATGTATTGTTCGTTAAAATAAATTAAAAACTCTCGCTCAAACTGGCCAAGCGCGTCTTCACGCTACCGTCATATACATCGTCGCCGATCTTCACCCGCATGCCGCCGATGAGGCCGGGGTTCGTGGCGAACGCCACCGTCACGTCGCCGCCCTTCAAGCGTTTCAGGCTGTTCCGGACATCCTGTTGCTGTGCCTGGCCAAGCGCCACGGCGCTCTCCACGCGGGCGGAGCGGCTGGCCTCGTCGAGTTTCACCAGCCGTTGGAGGTTTTGCAGGATGCCAAAGTAACCCCGAGGCTTCTGCTCAATGAGCAGACTCACGGCCTTCCGCACCCGATCGGCATTCAGTTGGTCGTCAATCTGGCAGCTTTTGAAAAGCTGCTTGGCCAAGCGGCGGGATTGCTTCGTGCCTTTCATTCGGTTCGATTAAGCGGCCAGTTCCCTATTGGTATCGTCGATCAGACGTTGCTGATCCTCGGCCGTCAGCACCTTGCCGCTGACCTTGGCGGTGGTCTCGACGACCAAGCGGCCGATCTCGACCCTCAATTCGGACATCATCTGGTCACGATCGGCCTCGGTGGCTTCGCGTGCTTTGCGGATGATTTCCTCGGCTTGCTTGACCGCCTTTTGGCCCTCGGCCTCGCCGACTTGTTTGGCGGCTTCCTTGGCGTCAGCGATCATTTCCTGGGCCTTTTGGTTGGCTTCAGCCAGCACCTTGTCCCGCTCGGCCTGTGTCTCGGCCAGTTCGGCCTGAATTTTCTCTGCGTTGGCCTCGGCTTGGGCGATCCGTTCGCGGCGCTGATCCAGCATGTCGAGCACCGGCTTGTAGGCGAATTTCTTGAGGACGAGGGCGACCACGATGAAGGCGATCAACTGGGAGATGAAGAGTTGCCAGTTTACGCCAAACGTTTTGGTGATGTCGCTGACAACTCCGCCGTCGGCTGCCAATACGATGAATTCAGTCATTTTTTATGTTTGAAAGTCAAAAATGGCGGCGGGTTGCCCCGCCGCCCGCAAGTTGTTGATTACATCCCGCTCTTCCCGAGGAAGATTGAAATGAACACCACACCCTCAGCCAGTGCAGCAAAAATAATCGCTGCCGTCAGAATGGGGCCAGAAGCACCCGGATTGCGTCCGGTGGCCTCGGCTGCTTTCGCCCCGACCAAACCCACGCCGATAGCGGAACCCAGCGCCGCTAAACCAATATGTATACTACCACTCATTTCCAGCGCCGCTAAACCAATATGTATACTACCACTCATTTTCTTGTTTCTTTTTTTTTGTTTCAGTTTAGTTGATGACTCCCACGAACGTGTATGGTCAAGCCACCGAGATTCTTTGCTAGTGCGACTTTTCTTTATCGTGATGACTGCACATGAGCGAGGTGAACACCGCCGTTAGCAAAGCAAACACAAGGGCCTGCACTAGCCCGACTAGCAATTCCAAAAAATAAAACGGCAACACCGCAAGCCAGCCGAAGTAGGTGCCGCCAAGCAACATGACAGTCTCAAGAATATTCTCCCCGGCGAATACGTTCCCGTAGAGTCGAAACATCAGCGCCACCGGGCGCACGCCAATCGAGACCACCTCGATGACGCCAACAAAAAGGTAAATCACCATCAAAAACAGCCCCATCGCAGTCACCCCGTGGCCCTTGATATTAAAGATGTGAAAGAAAAAACCGCCCACTCCAATCTCTTTGAGCGACCAATAAATCCATAGCGCGAAGAAGAAAAGCGCCATTGCGGCGGTCATGTTCAGATCGGCGTTCACGCCCCGCAGTAGTGGTTCTGTGGTGATGAAACCGTGTTCAGTGGCGTGGCCCCAACCTATTGAGCCCAAACCAGGGATTAGGCCAAACCAGTTGGTAAACAGGATGAAGATAAATACGGTGCCAAAAAACCAGAACG
>JABGZB010000085.1 GCA_018674955.1 Verrucomicrobiota bacterium
GCCTTGGTTGCCTTGGTTGCCTTGGTTGCCTTGGTTGACTTGGTTGACTTGGGGGTTGGGCTTCAGTAAAATCTCCGCCCCTCGCGATTGGCCAAGCGCCCGCAAAAGGATTTTTACCATGTTGAAACACATTGCCACAATTATGCTCGTTGGTGGGTTTGCCGCGTCGCAAAACGCAAACGCCGAACCCGTGGAGATTGATGACCTCAAAGCCAAGATGGCGGACTTGTCGGCCAAGCTGCCGCCCGCAGCCAAGGCGAAGGTCAGCTACAAGAAGGACATCAAGCCGTTGATTGAAAAATCGTGCCTCAATTGTCATGGGCCAAAGAAGCGGCCCAAGGGTAAGTTCCGCATCGACACCCGCGAACTGGCGCTCAAGGGCGGCTCCGAGGGCGTAGCCATCATCCCCGGCAAAAGCGACAAGAGTCCCCTAACCTACTACATCACCTATCAGGTGGTTGACTACGAGATGCCGCCGGAAGGCAAAAAAGATTATCCGAAGCTGACCAAGGAACAGATCGGTCTCGTGCGCGCCTGGATCGACCAGGGTGCAAAGTACGATAACTGACTCCGCCGCCGACTGATGGCGCGCCGCAAAAAAATCCTAATTGTTACCGATGATTCCGGTGAGTCGTACGAGATTCTCTATGCGAAACACCGCTTCGAGGAGGCAGGCTGGACGGCACACATTGGGTCCTCTAAAAAAAAGCGGCTGCACGGCGTCATCCACGACTTCGAGCCTGGCTGGAACACCTACATTGAGCGCCCCGGCTACCTCATCGAGGCGGATATCGCACTTGGCCAGGCTAAGGCAACGAGTTACACCGCCATCCTGTTGATCGGCGGCCGCGCACCGGAGTTTCTCCGCCACAACGACAAGCTGCTGAAGCTCGTTCGGGCCTTCGACAAGCAGGGCAAATGGATTTTTTCCATCTGCCACGGCATCCAGATTTTAATCGCCGCAGGCATTGCCGAAGGCCGCAGGCTCAGCAGTTACTGCAATATCCGGTTCGAGGTCGAGCAGGCCGGCGCCAAGTGGGTGAACAAACAAAGCGTGGTCGATGGCAACTTCATCACCGCGCAAACATGGGAAAGTCATCCCGATTTTTACCGCGATATCTTCACCCAACTTCACAAGGGCTGAATTACCACGGCTCTTTTCATAAACCCCAGCCTCGACTTTCGGGCCGGGGTTTTTTATTGCACACCCCGTGGGCATCACGTCGCAACAACTCGCCGCCATGCAGCAGCGCCTCGCCAGCGGTAGCGCCGATGCCCAGACCGCACACGCCAAGCCAGGCGCAACCGGCCCACAGGTCATCCTCGGCATCGACCCCTCGCTGCGCGGAACCGGCTACGGCGTCATCGACACCGCCCAAGCCACACCGACCACCCTCAGCCAGGGCACCATCCGCTGCCCCGCCGATTGGCCGCTCTCCCGCTGCCTGAGGGAGATCACAGAAACGCTCGAGGATGTTCTCCAAAAAACCAAGCCCAACATCGCCGCTGTTGAGGGCCTGTTCTTCGCGCAAAACATCCGGACCGCACTCGTCATGGGCCAAGCGCGCGGAGCTGCGTTGGCCGCCTTGGCCAAGACCGGGCTGGACGTGTTCGAGATCGCGCCGCGCAAGGTCAAACAAGCCATCGTTGGCTACGGCGCGGCGCAGAAGGAGGCTGTCGCCAAGATGGTGCAAACCCGCCTCGCCCTGCCCGAGATCCCGGAACCGGACGCCGCCGACGCACTTGCCATCGCGCTGACCTACGCCCAATCCGCCAACTCCCCAATCCCCGACCCATCCATCAAGCCGGTGTAGCCTCTGCGCCTAGCCAAGCGCGGACGGAGTTCTGAAACTCTTTCGAGATTGTCCGAATTGTACAACCCCTGTAGCTTTCCTCGCCGGTGCAACTTAACTCCCCAATCCGATCCAACGCAGTCGAAGCGAGACATTTCTCGGTTCTGATCGGCTGCATCTACCTGCTTGGCTGTAGTCCGACCGAACTGTCCAAGGAACAGGCGGCCACGTCGGCGACACCTCAATCGGAACTGATGGAAGCCAAGGTGGATGCCGCTCCGGGCCAAGCGGCGCTCCAAACATTGGCCAACGAGCAAGTTCGATTCGACCAAACGATTTTTCGCCACGAGGTCGATGCCCAGGCTTACGAGAGCACGTTTGTCGCGCTGTGGGATCGCCTGCGCTCCACCGAGCCGTTCGAGGTGTTTCGCCAATTCCCCTTCGTCCGACTGGAGTTGCCGCTGCCCTCAGAGTGGAAGCCGCTGCCCTTGGGCGTGCACGGTATCCGGCAGGCTTCCCTCGATGGTGAAACAATCCCGCTTAATCATCCCGCATACCTGGCGCAGTTGAACGAACTGAAGTCGGCCGGGTGGAAGATTATCCAGACCGAGTGGCACCACTCCGAGTTTCGCCCGGGCAAAAACGGCCAAGCGCCACAGTCGGTGATCTCGTTCGAGATCCATTCCACAAACACGAGCGCCGAGCACCGCGCCATCGTCAAGGGCCAACTCGATGTCACATGGACACCTCACAAGACCAACTCCGGCCTGCGCATCCCCGGGACGATCAAGGTGCGAGACACCACGATCACCGACTACACCGGGAAGCCCGCGTTCACCGAGTTGCTGCAGATCGACCCGAAAAAAGTCGATGCCAAGCTCTACCCGCGCGTGAGCCCGCTGATCGTTTACGACCTGAACCAGGACGGCCTGCCGGAGATCCTCCTAGCCGGTTGCAACCTCGTTTACTGGAACAAGGGCGGCGGCCGGTTCCAACACGAACCGATGCTCAGGAACCCCATCATGCCAATTGGCGAGGCGGGCATTCTTTCCGACTTCAACGGCGACGGCCATGTGGACTTCGTCTCGACCGGAAAAGAGGACGGCCTGTTGCGACTCTGGACCGGTAGCGCCGGCGGACAATTCACCGCCAAACCGAGCGTCTGCTTTCAGGACAGGTACGAAAACCAGCACACGATGACGGCTGCGGACATCGACCTTGACGGCGACCTCGATCTCTTCGTCGGCCAATGGAAACAGCCGTACCTGCGAGGCTCGATGCCGACCCCGTATTACGACGCCAACGACGGTTACCCTGACACGCTGTTGCTGAACAACGGCACGGGGCAGTTCACCGACGGCACCGAGGTGGCAGGCCTCTCGGCCAAGCGGAACCGCCGCACCTACAGCGCCTCGTTCGCCGACCTCGATGGAGACCACGATCTCGACCTCCTCACTGTTTGCGACTTTTCGGGGATCGATCTTTACCGCAATAACGGGCATGGGAAATTCACTGACGTGACCGACCAGTGGGTGAAGCAGCGACACGGCTTCGGGATGTCCCACACCGTAAACGACTTTGATGGGGACGGTGCACTAGACATCTACATGGTCGGTATGAGTTCCACCACGGCACGGCGGCTTGACCAACTGGGGCTCGGTCGAGAGGGCTTTGAAAAACTCGACGCCATGCGTGCGCCAATGACCTACGGTAATCGACTATACATCGGCGGCAAGACAGGCTTTCACCAGCCAGACCTCAGCAGCGATGTCGCTCGCACAGGTTGGTCGTGGGGTTGCAGTTCGGCCGACTTTGACAACGACGGTGACATGGACCTCTACGTCGCCAACGGCCACCTTAGCGGCAACTCCGCCCTCGACTATTGCACCCGCTTTTGGTGCCACGACGTGTACACCGGCACCTCCAAGCCGAACGAAACGCTGGATACCTTTTTCTCCGGCACACTGCAAGGACTCGGCTCAAACTATTCGTGGAACGGATTCGAGCACAACCACCTGTTCCTAAACCGCGACAACACCGGCTTCAGCAATGCGGCATTCCTTTTGGGCACGGCATTTGAGTTCGATTCACGGTCGGTGGTGCTCGCCGATGTGGATGTCGACGGACGGACGGATCTGCTCGTCGTCCAGTATGATGCCAAGGCACGACAGCAACGGTTGTTCGTGATGCGAAACCAGATCCAAACCAAAGAAAACTGGGTGGGCCTGCACATTCCCGACCGGCCCGGCCTGCCTGCCAACGGGGCAACCGTTCAACTGCACACAGGCAACCGCAACGATGTGCGTCAACTCGTCACCGGCGACTCGTTCACCGCGCAGCACCCTGCGACGGCCCACTTCGGCTTAGGTGAAAATCAGATGGTCGATAAACTGGTGATCCGTTGGCCAAGCGGCAAGACCGTCACCCTGACGCAGCCGGCCGCCGGCCAATATCACCGACTGAAAATTTAGTCCGATGAACCGGCAGCCTCCTGGCGCCTCAAGTCCTCCTCCAAAAAACGGGTGACCTCCTTGAACTTGGTCTCGTTCCCCGGGTTGGCGTCGATGAGAGTTCGATGTGCCTCAAGGCTGGTGCGGGTCAGCTCGGTTTTGTCCGACGCCTCGCCGACCTCCAAAAGCTCGGCAGTCTCCGCTTGGCCAAGCGACTCCGCCGTGCTGAACAACTCAAGGATGCCCAAGTTGTCGAGCAGGACGCGAACCGACTCCGTTGGTTTGTAGAGAGAAAACCCGCCGTCGGGCCCCGCTTGGCCAAGGGTGCGGTTCAGGCCAACCAACACACCGAGAAAGGTGCTGTCCATCAGTTGGCAGCCGCTCAAGTCGAGCGTAAAAACCCCGCGGCCGCGCTCAATCAAGCCGTTGATGACGCGCTTGAAAGGGACGCTGGACAGGCAGTTCGCGCGGCCCGTTATGCGAACCACAGCCCGCTCCCCAAGATCCGCCACATAAAGTTTTGCAGGTGCTATTCCCATAAACAACTCGTCGGGCAACCTCCGGCAGATTTAGCTACCTGTCAAGAATTGCAAAATGGGGTTGCAAAAAAAAGCCCACCGTCGAATGTTCTTCCAACCACTGAAACGAACCATGAACACTCCAGAAAAACGCGGGGCGGGATTCACGCTCATTGAACTGCTCGTCGTTATTGCCATTATTGCCATCCTGGCTGCCATGCTGCTCCCGGCACTGGCGAAGGCCAAGGAACAGGCCCAGCGGACCAACTGCATCAACAACATGAAGCAAATTAGCATCGCCTCCGCCATGTACCTAAACGATGCCGAAGACTACATGCCCTACCCGGGTTGGTGCTCCGGCACGATAGGGTTGCCCAACTGGGCCTACACCAGGCGAGCCAACGGCCGCCCGGCTCGCGACCTAGTTCACGAAAGTCAGCTGTGGAACTACCATAACAATAGCAACATCCTAAAATGCACGATGGATTACATCGTCAAGGATAGGACACACCGAAACTTCAAGCAAAGGGAGAATCAGGTGACCAGCTACATCATGAACGGCGCCTTTTGCGAATACACGTGCAACCTAGGCCGCAAGCCGGGAATGACCTATAAGGCGAATCAATTTCAACCGGGCGACATGGTATACTGGGAGGCCCACAGTGACGACGCCGGTGCCTATGACAATGCCACGAGCCGCGCGAGCGAGCCGGTGGCCAAGCGGCACAAGGAAGGATTTGTGGCAGCATCAGTTGACAGCCACGTCGAGTTCATCAATCCCAGAATCTACTATCAGGAAGCCCGCTCGGCACCCCCCGGTGGAAATCGCTGGTGGTGCAGCCCGAAGAACCGAGGCCGCTGATCCGGCTCAAGCATACTAATGGCTCACAAACTAAAGGCTCATTTTTTGGCGTTGTCTCTTGGCCTTCTGCTGACCGGTTGCGGCGAGGTCACGGAAGAAGCGCTGCAGGCCAACACCTCCGAGGAATCGGCAGGCGACTTGATTACCTACTTTGAGACGGCCGACCCCAAGTTGAAACAACTGGCGAAGATCGCCAGCGACGCGCTGGACAAAGCCAACTTCCCGCTAGCCATCCAAAGCATCAATCAACTCAAGGCCAACGGAGCCCAGCTCACCGTCGATCAATTCATGGTTGTCAGCGAGGCCGGCGTGAATGTTCAGAGCGCGATGATCGAGGCTGCCGAGAACGGCGACAAAAAAGCGCAGCAGTTGCTCAACCTACAGAGCGCCGGTCGGCGCAACTGAGCGCGATCACGTTTTTTTCTCCGGCTCGGACTTGCCGGCATCCGGCGGCGCTTGGCCAAGTTCCTCCCCCTCGATCACCACGACCGCCTTTCGCAGCACCTGCCCCTGATGGGTCAGCCCCTGCGCTGCGATGCCGATGATTTTTGCCCCTGCCTCCGGCTCGGCCTCGGGATCGCGAAGTTGGTGTTTTTCCGTGTCAAAACCGTCTTCCGGTTTCGGCTCGTGAGTGACCACCCCCACCCTGCGGGCCACGTCCCGGCAGGCGACCTGAAAGTTGTCCAGCTGCCGCACCAGTTTTTCCTGCCTGGACTGGCGCCCGGCCTGGTTGAGCGCGAACACATGGTCCAGCATACCGGTGACCACCTTCACCCAGTCGACCTGTGTCCGGTTGAGTTTATCCACCTCCAGCCGCAGATGGTTCTTCTCCGTGTCGTTGGCCTTCTGCAGAAACTCGGTGAACTCACGCGCCTCGGCGTTGATCTTGCCGGCGATCTCCCGTGAGGCGGCGTTGATCTCGTTGGCCCGGTCCTCCACGTGGAGCCACTGCTCGGTGGCGTTCTCGATCTGCTTGGCAACGGCATCGACCGAGGAAATTTTCTCAACCGAGGCGGCCAGTTCCTTCGCCTCGGTCAGGTCAGCCTGCGCCTGGAATTCCTTGAGAAACGGCAGCACCATCACCCACGCCCCTGTCGCCACACAGGTAAAACACCAGAACGCCTCCAGCCCACCAAGCGATGTCTCGGGGTCGGAGTGGTAGTAAACCAGCCAAGCCATAATCAGGAGAGCCACATCTCCGGCGATGAAGGGCCATTTCTCGATTTTTGGTGCGCTCGATTCGCTCATCGGTGCGGGTGGTGTATCCCAAACCAAAAGCTTCGACGAGCAAAACCAGACATTGCTTGAATCAAAGCCTGGCTTTATTTAGCGTTGCCACAGCAAAATCATGTCTCAATTATACTCACTCAACCGCTTGGGCAAGGGCTTGCTCGGCTTGGCCGCCAGCTTCGCTTTGACCTCAGCCGCCGAGGCCGCGCGCACACCGAACTTCGTCCTCATTTTCATGGACGACCAGGGCTACCAAGACGTCGGCGTCTTCGGTTCGAAAACCATCAAGACCCCGAACCTGGACAACATGGCCAAGGAAGGAATGAAGTTCACCGACTTTTATTCGCTTGCTCCGGTTTGCTCGCCGTCCCGCGCCGGGTTGATGACCGGCTGCTACCCACCGCGAGTGGGCATCACCGGCGTTTTGTTTCCACGCCACAACATCGGCCTGAACCCCGAGGAGACCACCATTGCTGAGGTTCTCAAGACCAAGGGCTATGCCACTGCGGCCGTGGGTAAATGGCACATCGGCCACCTGCCGAAATTCCTGCCGACCAACCACGGCTTCGACAGCTACTTCGGTATCCCCTACTCCAACGACATGGACGGAGTGAAGGGCAAGGACCGTAACCTGGACCGTGCCTGGATCGAACGCGACATCTCCCCATGGAACGTCCCGCTGCTTCGCAACACCAAAGTGATCGAACGCCCTGTGAACCAAAACACGATCATCGAACGCTACACCCAAGAGGCGCAGCAATTCATCCGCAGCAACAAGGGCAAACCCTTCTTCCTCTACATGCCGCACACCATGCCGCACATCCCTCTTTTTGTGTCAGACAAGTTTTACACGAAAGATCCAAAGAAAGCGTACATCCGCACGATCGAAGAGATTGATTACTCGATCGGCCAGGTTTTGAAAACGCTGAGAGAAACTGGCGTCGATGACAATACGGTCGTCATCTTCACAAGCGACAATGGCCCATGGCATCTCAAGCTCCGCCACCACGGCGGCTCGGCACTGCCGCTCCGAGGGGCGAAATTCAGTACATGGGAGGGAGGCATGCGCGTGCCAACTATCATGCGCTGGCCCGGCAAAATCCCGGCAGGCTCCGTCTGCAGTGAAGTCGCCGCCGCATGCGACATCCTCCCGACCTTTGCCAAGCTCGCCAAGGCCGAGCTGCCCAAGCGCAAAATCGACGGCAAAAACATTTGGCGGCTGATGTCCGGCAAAAAAGACGCCAAGAGCCCGCACAAACAGTTTTACTACTATCGCGGCGCCGGCCTGCGTGCGGTCCGCAGCGGCGATTGGAAACTCCATATTGGCGGCGGAAACAAGAAACAGAAAAAAGAAGGAACCAAACCGACGCTAACACTTTACAACTTGGCCGACGACATCGGCGAAACGACGGACGTCGCAGCGGCAAACCAAAAGATCGTTCAACGGCTCTACAAACGCGCCTTGGCTTTCGACAAATCTCTCAAGGCCGACGCTCGCCCCGCTGGCGAAGTTAAAACCGCTGGATAAAAAAGAACTGCCAAGCCAAGTGATTTCCGGACGGGTTTAACGCTTCAAAAAACCCATGCTCTTTAACCAATCACCGCAAAGTTCCGGCCAGGCGGTGACAGGGTCCTTTGACGGACGAAGGCCTTAACCGTGGCCTCCACTTGGAAACACGTGTACCTCGCTCTTTACTCCCTTGCGTCGTAGCTCCTGCCAGAACCGCACGCTACCTTCCGCTGGAACAGAATCATCACCCGCATGGGCAAAAAAAACTGGAGGCGTGTTTTTTGTAATACGCAACTCCGTCGACAGTTCGGTCTTGGTTTCTTTATCGACGAGGTAGGCCGGATAAATCAACACGCCAAAATCCGGACGGCAACTCGCCTGGTCAATGGCATCAATCGGCTTGTAGTTCCGCCTGTCATGGTTCGTCATCGCTGTCGCGGATAAATGGCCACCCGCTGAAAAGCCGAGAATACCAATCCGTTTGGGATCAAGCCCCCACTCCTTTGCATGATGCCGGACCAGGCTCACCGCTCGTTGTACATCCTGCAACGGGGCATCGTGTTTTTCGAGGCCTTTGCGACGGGGCACTCTATACTTGAGCACCACGCCGGTGACGCCGATTGAGTTAAGCCACTTCGCCACTTCTGTCCCCTCCAGATCCCACGCCAATATTTGATACCCGCCGCCGGGGCAGATCACCACCGACGCGCCGGTATCCTGTTCCTGCGATGGCTTGAACACCGTCAATGTCGGCTTCGTGACGTTGTTATATTTGAGAATGGGAGCGCCACGGTACTTGTGTGTGGTCAAGGTTTCCGAAGGGACATCCCCTTTTTCGCCCGGCACTTTACCAGGCCAAACATCCAGAAGTTTCCAGATTTTCAATTCAGCGGCCGGGAGCTTGGCTAATCCGAGCCCCAACAGCATCACAACGAAAACACGCTTGATCATCGCGGGGAGCATCCAACCAGGTGCACCCGTTGAAAAGAAAAACTTGGCCAAGCTCAATAAGCAGCAAACGCTAGTAGCGTTTATTTCTTACTCAAATCGCGGATGCGAATGTTGCGGTACCAGACGGCGTCACCGTGGTCCTGCAACAGGATGTGCCCGGCCAACCTCACGCCGAACTTCTCCAGTTTCCTAAA
>JABGZB010000086.1 GCA_018674955.1 Verrucomicrobiota bacterium
CTAAGCATTTTCACTGTTGATGAATTTGACCTTGTCCGCGATCCAATCAAAGAAGAACCGGTTGAGTTCTTCAATGAAGTACTGTCGAGCAATTTGAGCTTGGTGAATTTTATTGACTCTGATTTCGTGATGATCACGCAGGAGCTCAACTACATCTATCGGATCGAAGGACATCCAGTCGCGACGCCGAGCAAAAGACCTGGTGCAAGTAAAATATCACCGAAAGATTACAGGCCTAAAGAGATCACATCAGAGTTCTCTAAAGTGATGCTGGACGAAAAAGACCGCTATCGCGGAGGCCTGCTTTCACAGGCAGGTTTCATGCTGATGACGACCAACAACGGGGAATATACCAACCCGTTTTATCGCGGGGCCTGGGTATTGAAGAGTTTTTACGGAGATCATCTGGAGACCCCGGAGGACCTTGAGATCTCTGCACTCAGCCCCCCTACGAAAACGGAGACTATCAAAGAAACTATCGATGCACATCGAGCGGATGCCAGTTGTAATATCTGTCACAAGAAGATGGATCCCCTTGGAATCGCCCTGGAGAACTTCGACGTAATAGGACGCTGGCGAGACCAATACGCTGACGTGAGCAACTATGCCCCAAAGGGCAATAAGAAGGGTGGACGTTTTCCAGTGGATGCGAGAACTGTCCATATAGACGGCCGAGCTTTCGAAGGCCCCCAGGGTCTGAAGACAATTCTGAAGGAGGACAAAGAGAGGTTTTTCAAAGCGTTCGTGGAGAACATGTTGTCCTATGCAATGGCTCGTAAACTCAACTTTCTCGACCGTGAGCATATTGAACAACTCTACGAGCAGTCCGCTAATACGAACTTCAGGCTGCGAGACATTTTATTGGAGATCATATCGTCAGACTACTTTACCAGACGATAGCAATGAGCCATCAGAACACCCTCCTTTCACACCCCTCCGGTCCGGTCCAAAGGAGGGGCTTCAAGTCCCTCCCGCCGGCAAGACGGGTGAAGAATTGAAAGCCATTCTAAAATATAACACTTCCTACTCACAACAGTCGCAGCCGTGGTTTTGTGGTTTTCTACATTATTAATAATTTCCAACTTAAGTACAACTTTATCTAAGAAGTCAAAAGTCAAATTGTACACAAAAAATGTCTTTTTTACTTGCTCAATCCATAAGAAGAAAACCATCGCGGCTTATAAAAATAAGCGAAAAATACTAATAAAAACCCTCAAATGCTAATATTCATTGAAATTAAATCCCCATGTCCCAAACTCCCCTTAGAGAGCACTTTTATTACTCTTTAATATAATGAAATTCGAAACAATCTGTTTACACGGTGGCTATAATGTAGAGCCGACAACACTATCGAGAGCTGTTCCAGTCTATCGAACAGCATCATACCAGTTCAACAATACTGAGCATGCAGCAAAACTATTTGCGCTTCAGGAACTGGGGAATATATACTCCCGATTGATGAACCCGACAAACGACGTACTCGAAAAACGGGTGGCATTACTTGAAGGAGCTCATGAAATGGCCGGCTTAAGTCTAGCATCAGGCACAAGCGGAGTTTTTTACGCAATCATCAACCTAGCACAGACGGGAGACAATATTGTTAGTGCCCGTAATCTTTATGGAGGAACTTACACCCAGTTTAACGATATCCTGCCCAAACTCGGTATAAACGTTAAGTTCGTTGACTCCAATGATCCCGAAGCCTTCGCGAACGCCATAGACGACAAAACTCGAGCAGTGTTTTGTGAAACGGTTTCCAACCCGGCTCTCGAGATAACAGATCTGGATAAAGTTTCCGCAATTGCCAAGGCGAATGGCATACCGGTTATCGTCGACGCAACTTTTTCAACTCCATATTTAACTCAACCACTTACCTTTGGATGTGACATCATAGTGCATTCTTTGACGAAATGGTTTGGAGGCCATGGGACAGGAATTGGGGGGGTCGTAATCGATAGTGGGCGTTTCAACTGGAGTGCAGGAAAGCATCCCTTATACGACGAACCAGACACCTCTTACCATGGGTTGAGGTGGGGCCATGACCTGCCGGAGATGCTTGCTCCGCTCGCATACATTCTCAGAATGCGAACCGTTCCCCTGAGGAATCTGGGGGCGTGTATTTCACCTGATAATTCCTGGATGTTCCTCCAGGGAATTGAAACCCTGCCACTTCGCATGGACAGACATTGTGAAAATGCTCTGAAGGTTGCCGAACATCTACAGAATCACGATTCTGTTAATTGGGTTCGTTTCCCTGGGTTGAAGGGCGATCCGATGAATGAACTGAACGATAAATACTTGAAGGGCAAAGGTGGCTCAATGGTGGTGTTTGGAATCGAAGGAGGGCGCGAAGCGGGTGAAAAGTTCATCAACAAATTGGAACTTTGCTCCCACCTCGCCAATGTGGGTGATGCAAAGAGTCTGGCCATTCATCCCGCTTCAACAACTCACTCTCAACTAAATGAGGAACAGCAGCGCGATGGAGGAATCACTCCCGAGTTGGTGCGTCTTAGCGTTGGAATAGAAAACATTGAGGATATTTTGGCTGATCTTGATCAGGCCTTGGCTTAGGCCGCGAGTTTTTGTTTCCTATTGCTTTTCTATTAATGACATTGCATCCAGATGTCGGCAGGTTGAATGATTTCCATGGAACATTTCAATTTGCCTCTCCTGACGATCCATTTAAACTCTCAAATGGTCAATGTATCGATCATGGCATATTGGCCTACGAAACCTATGGTAAGCTAAACGAAAACAAGGACAATGCCATCCTTGTGTTTCATGCATTAAGTGGGAGCCAGCATGCCGCCGGATATCGTGAATCAGTTAGTCAATTAGTCAATCCATTGTGGGCGGATGAATGTAAAATAGGTTGGTGGGACGGTTTTATTGGCAATGAAAAAGTCATTGATACATCTAGGTACTTCATAATTTGCGCAAACTATATTGGTGGATGTTATGGCTCTACGGGACCTGCCTCCAGGAAACCACATTCAGATGAAAAATACATGAGCTCATTTCCATGGGTTACCATGGAGGATCTGGTGCTGTCCCAAATGAAACTCATCGATTTTTTAGGGATCAAGGAGTTGAAAGCAGTTGTTGGTGCTTCACTGGGAGGTCTTTTGGCGTTAACGACCATGCTTCTTTTTCCGGTCAGAATAAGGAAGCTGGTATCTATTGCTTCGGGTTTAGAATTACAACCGCTGCAGATCATTCACAATTTTGAACAGGTCAGGGCGATTGAAAATGATTCCCTTTTTTTAAATGGGGATTACGAGGACGATAAGCCACCAGTCGCGGGCCTTGAGTTGGCCCGTATGATTGGTCACAAGACATACGTCTCTCTGGAAACAATGACCGATCGAGCGAAACAAAATTTGGTCCATAAGGATAATCCATCAGGGTACGCGGCAATCCACCAAGTTGAATCTTATTTCAACCATCAGGCAAAAAAGTTTTCAAAAAGATTTGATGCTAATTCGTATCTTCGAATTTTGAATGCATGGCAAAAGCATTCTGTAGACGATAAAATTAAAAATATTGGTGCGCTTCATGATGGTTTTAAGGCTCTGATTATTTCGATTGATTCTGATGTTTGCTTTTATCCGGATGAACAAAGGGAGTTGCATCACTACCTGAAAACGAATGGGTTAAATTCCAAAATGCATGAGGTGCATTCGGAAAAGGGACATGATTCATTTCTTTTGGAACCAAACCTGTACCACGCTATAATTTCTGCCTTTCTGGCTGATTCTTGAAAACAACCATTAGATTAATGTGCGGCCTTCTATGGCTTGCTGTATGCAATGTGAGCGCTGCTAATGATTAACGCGAAACCCGCAGTGCGTGACACTCCTTTGTTTTGGGCATCAGCATTAGCCTCTGCAAAAACAGTCGAACTACTGATCGCCAACGGTCCAGATGTGAATGCGAAGGATACTGACTTTAATGGCGGAACACCGCTAGACTATGCCGTCAGTCGCAAATACCCCGAAACCGCCGACTTCCTCCGCAAACACGGCGTCAAGACGGGTGAAGAATTGAAAACTGAAGGCAAATGAAATCATTCCTACTCACAACAATTGCAGCCGTGTTGCTGGTGGGGTGTGAGACAACTTCTTGGGCTTCTGACCCGAGCCCGGCTGTTGTCACACAGTTAAAGGAGGAAGTCCCGAAACTGCTTGCCGAGCACGACGTACCGGGGCTCTCGATGATCCTGATCCGAAATGGCAATATAATGTGGAGTCATGCATTTGGAAATAGGCGGAGCGATAGAAACACGCCGTTGACCGAACGCACCGTGTTTGAGGCCGCCTCGATGAGCAAGCCGCTGTTCGCTTACGCTGCATTGAAACTTGTGGAACAGGGGAAGCTGGACCTTGATCGCTCTCTCGATTCGTATTTGCCTGAACCTTACCTACCCGATCAGCCCAACGCGGCGAAGATCACCGCGCGGATGGTCCTGACCCACACCACGGGATTTCCAAACTGGCGTTTCGGGAAGCCACTTACTTTGCGTTCACAACCCGGATCGAAATTTAGCTACTCGGGCGAAGGTTTTGTGTACTTACAGCGAGTCATCAAGCACCTCATGGGCAAGGATCTCGACCGATGGATGAAAGAACAACTTCTGGCGCCCCTTGATATGCACCGCAGCAGCTATGTATGGCAGAAGACGCTGGCCGACGATTTTGCGGGTGGTCACAATAAGGCAGGGAAGTTCAAGGAGGGGCGGCGGATGTACCGCAAAGCCAATGCAGCCTATACGCTTTACACAACGCCTGGAGACTATGGCAAGTTTCTGCTAGAGATGATTCGGCCAGATCATGAACGACTGCACACGTTGGAGCCGACAATGTTCCGAGAGATGCTGACCGACCAGCCTGTCCCCGGCAACTATGGCCTCGGGTGGGCGGTATCTGGCGGTTTTGTGTCCCACAGCGGAGCCAACGTCACGGGATTCCACTGTTACAGCCGTTTTTACAAAACCAGAGGCGATGGCCTAGTGATCATGACCAATGGTGACAACGGCGCCGCAGTGTGGAAGGCCGTGGTAGAGATCATTGACGTCGCCGGCGATGTTCCAGACGACAAATGAAGAAGGCAAACAGCACTTGGCTGCTGGTGCGGATGTGAATGCGAAAGATGAAGATGGCGGAACACTGCTAGATTGGGCCATCGACTGGGAAAGAACCGAAACCGCCGACCTCCTACGCAAGCACGGCGGCAAGACAGTTGGAGGAGTCTTTACGGAAGATTAGGGATGATGCCAGTTGCCCGGGGTTTGGGTTTCATGATTGCCGACATCATTCCATCAGTTATGCCGTGATGAGCGGGATTGATTGCTTCACAATTGTGGGTTGGGTGGGAAACATGGCTGGTGGAGTCAGGGCTGGTGGAGTCCTGATTGGGCGGGTCTACGGGCACCTCAATGATGAACCGGGAAGGAGTCAGGCTAACTGACTGCGCTTCAGTTTAATTAAGAGGCAAGAGAGAAAGAGAGGGGAATTACTTTGGCAGGAGGGCGAAGTATTGGTTGGAGGTTTTGTCTACCTTGGCCTGTTGGGAGGCGACTTTCCCTGCGAAGGTTTTTTCCTCTTCCGAAACTTTTTGGTGTCTGCCGCTGATTGGTTTGACGCTGGCTGTCTTTGATTGGATCTCCGCTTCGAGTTTTTCTGGGAGCAGTTTGAGTTGGTCCAAATCTTTTTGGGCCGCAGCCACGGCGGTTTTGGCGGTGGCGGTTGATTTTTGCTGGGTGTTCAGCCGGGACTGGACGGATTCGATGTCTATGCCAAGGAGGGTGATGGTTTGTTTCAGGAGACTGGCCACCTTGGCCAGGGTTGGGTTGTCCGGCTCGGTGGCTGCCAGTTCGCCGGTCTCCCTGGCTGTGGATTCCATTCTTGATTGGAACGACTTCCTGTCGGCCAGCAGTTGGCCAAGCGCATCGAGTTTTTCGTTTTCCCGACCGAGGGTCTCCAGTTGATCCTGTAGTTTTGTGGTGGCGATTTTTGTTTGTGCCGGCACGTTTGCGAGTTGTTGTTGCACGACGGCGAGAGCGGCTTGCGCCTGGCTTAATTCCACCTTGGACTCGGCGGTTTTGGCGGTGTAGCCCTCCAGTTCCGCTTGCAATTCACGTAGCGCGAGTTTTTCGCCGAGACGGCGTACGTTGATTTGTGCGGCTTCCCATTTGGCGACTTGGCGCGTTGCTGTGTCGTGAGCGCTCTTGGCTTGTTCGAGTTTTTTTCGATGCTCTTTTTCTTTGTCCTTCAGCGCGGCAACGGATGTCTTGGTGGCGGTTACTTTTTTGTTGGCAGCAGCGAAGACTTCCGTTGTCGTTTTGACATTTTTTTGCGCCGCGCCGATTTGGCTGTTGCGTTGATCGAATTGTTGTTGCGCGGTTTTTTGTGTTGCTTTGGCGAGGGTTATTTCAGCGCCGGTTTTTTCGATTTTCATTTGCCCTGCGGCGATCGCGCTTGGGAGGGATTTTGTTTGTGCGAGAGTGTTGTCGTGTTGCGCCTTGGCGGCTTCGAGCGCCGCGTTCATCGCTTTCGTGGCTGCGGTTGCTTTTTCGGCTGCGGTTTTCAAAGTAGCTGCGGCTCCGTCTTGTTTGGTTTTTTCGTCGGTTTGTTTTTGAATGTCGCGGAGTGAGACGAGTTGCTGAGTGAGAAAGCCGACTTGCTCGTTTAAGCCGGGCAGTCGGGTCGCGGCCTTGGCCAAGACGGCGGTGTTGGCGTCCTGTTCGATGAGAAGTTTGGTTTGGGATTCGTTCAACTCGTCGACTTTGGCCTTGGTATTTGTCAGTTGGATTTGCGCCTGGGCAAGCGCGGTTTGTGCCTTTGCCAGTTGTTTTTCGGCCCGCTGTTTTGCGGCGGAACTGTCCTTGGCGGCGGTGTGGTGTTTCTTGAGCGTGGCCTCGGCAGCGGTGAACTTGGCCTTGGCTTGCTCGTGGGTTTCGGTGGCTTTTTGCCGAACGGTTTCGGTGGACTTGGCCAAGCGCCGGGCTGCGTCGAGTCGCTTGGCCAAGGTCGGAGGGTTGGAGGAAAGTTTGCCGACTTGCTTGCCGTTGGCGGCGTCCCAAACGGTCACGCTGCCATTCCATTCGCCGACGATGACGCGCTTGCTATCATGGGTGAACACTGCCTCGAGGGGGATGCTTTTGAAGCCTTTGATCACTCGTTTTTGTTTGCCGTTTTGATCCCAAATTTTGACCTGTTTGTCGCGGCCGACGGTGACGAGGTCGCCGTTGTGGTTGAATTGTACGGAGAGCGTGCCGCCACCGTGGGCGGTCCAGCTCTTGACTTGTTTGCCGTTGACCATTGCCCACAGTCGCACGGTACCGTCCTCGCTGGCGGAGGCAAGCACGTTGGAGTCGAGTCGCCAACTCAGCCGAGTGATGTCGTCTTTGTGACCGTTGAGGGTATAAAAAAGATTGCCGGTGAACGATTCCCAAACGTGCAAGCCGCCGTTGCGGTCGCCGGTGGCCAGCAGCACGGTGTCGGGCGAAAAGGAAACGGCCATCACCCAGTCAGAATGTTTCTTGATGTTGTACAGCGGTTCGCCGGTGGGCAACTCGAACATCTTGATACGTTTACCCGGGCCGCCGAGGGCGACGGTGGTGAGGTCGCCCATCATGTCGGCGGCGAGCACGGTGTCGTATTCCTTGCCGAGCGTCATGCGTTGCCGGCCGGTTTTAATATCCCACGCAACCATGCCACCAACCTTGCCACCTCGTCCGCCTCCGGCGATGAGCAGTTGGCCGTTGCGGCTGAAGGTAAGTGACTCGATGAAGCCGCGCTCGAACGGAAGTACGCCGAGCAACTCAAGCGTCTCGGTGTGGTAGAGCAGCGCCTGTTTCTGGCCGGCGACTGCCACGATGGGTGCCCATGGATTGGAGGCAAGCGCCGATGTGCCCCCGGCGCGGTCGGTGCTGACGACCGGCTCGAGCAGCAGATGCTCCGGCATTGGCAACGGGCCTTCCGGCTTGCCATCGGTCACGGCCACGAAGCCCAAGTCGAAGGCCGCTTTCTTCTTCTTTTTCGCTGTGCTGGATTTTGTCTCGAGCAAGCCGCCGGTGATCCACTTGGCCACAAGGGCGACTTGGGCGTCGGCGAGCTTGTCCTTTTTGTGCGGCATGAACGGCTCCTCCTGATGGGAGACAAGCTTATAAAGGAGGCTGCGATCCGGGTTGCCGGGCTCGACCGCGCCGCCGCTGCTGCCGCCCTTGAGCATGTTCGGGTAGCTCGACAGGTCGAGGCCGCCCTTGGCCTTGTCGGCGTTGTGGCAGGAGTTACATGCGCTCTCAAAAAGCGGGCTAATATGATCCTGATACGTGATTTTCTCCTGCGCCTGGGTAAGTGGCGCATCGCCGAGCCAAGCGGCGATCGCGAGCAGGATGGCGTGTGTAAAATGCACGGTTAGTGAGTGAAGATGAATTCCTTCGAGTTGAGCAGCGCCCAAAAAACATCGTCCATCGCCGCCTGTTTGTCCGACTCCTTTTCGAGTTGGCCGAGGATGGCTGTCTGCTCATCGACGGAGGGCGGGCGGCATAGAGTACGAAGGTAGAGCTGCTTGAGCACCTCGGTGGGCGACTGTTCCTTGAGCAGCTCTTTTGTCAGGCCGCCGTTCTTGATTCGGGCCTGGACGATGTCGCCGTTCATGAGGTGCAGCGCCTGCGAGAGGTTGGGCTCCATCTTGACTTCGCAGGTGCAGACCGTCTCTCGCGTGGCACGACCGAAAGTGGTGAGAAAATAATTCCCGACATTGCCGTCGGCAATCTGTACTGCTCGCGCGCCGAGCGGCAGGCCCTTGAATTTATTCTTGGTTTGCGTGACCTGCGTGATGACGTCGAGCAACACCTCTGCCCGGAGACGGCGTATACGGCCGTGGGAGAAGTTGCGCGAGTCGGCGGCGTTGGACTCGTTGGTGCGGGTGGCGAGTTGGTAAGTGCGCGAGGTGCAGATGTCGTAAACCAGGCGCTTGAAGTCGTAGTTGTACTCCGTGAAGCGCTTGGCCAAGGCGGTGAGCAATTCAGGATTCGAGGCGGGGTTGCTGATGCGGACGTCGTCCACGGGTTCGATAATGCCGATGCCAAAAAAGTGCGCCCAGATCATGTTGGCGAGGTTTGGAGCGAAGAATGGGTTTTCCGCGGACGCCAGCCACTTGGCCATGACGGCGCGACGATCCTGCGATCGGGCGATCTCCGGCACGGCGCCGCCGAGGAACTTGGGCGTCATGTTTCGTCCGCCAAGCGGATGCTTCACCTCGCCGCTGCGCCGGTTGTAAACGATCACTTCGCGGGGATCCTCCGCGTTCTTGCGACCTATCTGGGAGAAGAAGGAGGCGAACGAGTAGTAGTCATCCATCGTCCAGCGGTCGAACGGGTGATTGTGGCACTGGGCACACTGGATGCGCATGCCCAAGAACACCTGTGCCACGTTTTCCGAAACCTTCAACGTGTCGCGCTCGATCTGGTAGTAATTTGTCGCCGGCGACTTGAAGGTGCCGCCGGTGGAGGAGAGCAGTTCCTGCACAATCTGGTTGAACGGCACGTTGTTGGCGATGCGATCCTTCAGCCAGTTGTGATACAGCAGCGTGGCCTTGTAACTGACCTGATTGTTTTGTTGGGTGCGAATCTGCAGCAGTTCGGCCCATTTCATCACCCACATTTCGGTGAACTCCTTCTTGTCGAGCAGCGTCGTGACGAGGTTGTTCCGCTTCTCCGGATCTTCATCGGCGAGGAAGGAGGCCAACTCGTTCGGTTCCGGAAGCAGGCCGGCGATGTCCAGAAAACTACGGCGCATGAAGGCTTCGTCGGAGCACGGGCCGGAGGGCGTCACGCGCAGCTTGTGCAGTTTGTCGTGTACCAACTCGTCGATGTAATTATTGGCCGCCAACTTTGGTCGCTCGTCCTTCAGCCCCTGCGGGATGACGACGACTTGGCTGCCGACGGTGAACGTCGCGAAACGCGCCGTGACAAACGCCTCTCCCCGATTTTTGGCCGTCACCGTGCCTTCCGGCGAAACTGTCACGCTGTTGTCGTTATTGCTTTGGAACACGACCAGCGAGGTGACATCCCGATCGGTGCCGTTGGAGTAACGGGCGACAACGGTCATTTGCTGCGTCGCACCGTCGCCCTCAAGCAGCAGCTTGGGCGGCAGTATCTCGATGTTGAGCGGCTTGATGACGTCTTTCGGATCGTTGGGCGCGCCGTCCTCGATCCATCGCACGAGCGTGTTGTAGTACGGCGAGCCGACGTCTATCTGTTTGCCTCCGGTGTGTGGCACGGCCTCGGTGGGTTTTTCGATAAGCAAACTCTCGGAAGCCAGGGCGAGGTTTAGCCGCCGCGTGCTAAGTTGGCGAGTGATGCGGTGGTGATCGCCGTCGGGATCGTAGCCAAAAAGCGACAGCATGAAGCCGTCCTGCCCCCGGGCCGAGCCGTGGCACGAGCCGGTGTTGCAGCCGGCCCGCAGAAAAATTGGCATCACATCTAGCCGGAAGCTAACGCGGCGGGGCTTGGCGGCATCGATCACCTTGACCGGCACAACCAACTCGTGACCTCCGAACGACACATGCACTTGGGTTTCCCCATCCGCGCTTGGCAGCAGTTGGTTGCCTTGCAACTCCGCGATGCCAGGCTTAGCCAGGCGGAACACCGCGTCGCCGGTGATATCCCGTGTCGAGTCGTCACCGTAAGTCGCCATGCCCACCAGCGTGTGCGAGTCGGCGGCCGTCTCAAGCGTGACCTTGCCAGGGAATACCTCGATTGATTTCAACAGCTTGGCAGCGAACAGTTTTTCGCGCTCAAGATCGGCGGCTGACTTGGCTCGGAGCGTCACGCCGCCTGGCCAAGTGGCCCCGTCGGCGACCCATTGGCGGAGGGTTTCAATCTGTGCCGGCTTCAGCGGGCCGCCCTTGGGCGGCATGATGTCGTCGTGATCAGGCGCGAGCGAGATGCGCTTGAACAACAGGCTCCCAGCCGGGTCGCCCTTGGCCAGGGCGGGGCCGGTCTCACCGCCTTTTTCCGCGAGACCAAGCTCATCCAACCGCAGGTCGCCTTTTTGTTTATCCGCACCGTGACACTTGACGCAGTTTACCTCGAGCAGCGGCTGAATGTCGGTGGCGAACTCCACCGCTTGGGCGGGTGGCGACAGCGCGGCAGCAAGCCCGGCGGAGGCAAAGATGAGTCGAATCGGTTTCATGGCGTCACGGTGATCTTTGGGCGCGGCGTTCTGCGGCGCGTTCCTTGGCGATGAGGCGCAACTTCTCTAGACGGCTCAGCGGTTTTTTCGGCTTGGGCTTGGGTTCCTTTTTTTTTGCGGCGACCGGCTTGGCCTTGGGCTTGGGCGGTGCGTTCTTTCGGGGCTTGGGCGGGTTGTCGATGCGCAGTTGGCCGCCGCTGCCGGCGGACTGCCGGAGCACGTGGCCGTTCCACGGAATATTGATGGCGGTGAACAGCGTTTTGCTGGTGCTCGCCTGGGCGTCCTTGGTGGACTGGATCGGGAAGATGAGTTCCTTCGTGTCCTTTGTGATTTTGCGCGACTCGGTGCTGGTGTGAGCCGGGAGGCCAATGAGTTGCACCTCGGCTTCGCCCTCGAACGGGCGCAGTTGTTCCACCTTGCAAAACAGGTCGCCGGCTTGGCCGCGCTCGATGGCGGCCATCTCAATCTTGATGTTCATGAACGGTTTTTCGATCCGCAGCTCTGTCAGCGCAGAGGAAACGATGAGCGGACCGGTCTTGGTGTTGGCCTCGCCGAGGACAACGATCTTCCAAGTGCCAATCGCCGCGCCGCCGTTCGCGGTGAGCGGATAGTCGATTTTGCTTTTGCCCTTCGGCAGCGAGATCGTGCCGGAGGAGCCGATGCCGGAGGGCTTCCACGGAAGGCGCAGCGTGATTGCGTTGTCGAAGCCTTCGTCACGGATGGCGCGGACTTTCAGGCTCATGCTGCCGCGCTGCAGAATGGCGGTGGGTGGAGTGTCGATCTCGATGCGGAACGGCGCCGGCTCGGCAACGGCGATGGCGAGCCGTTCAACGTTCGTCCGGTAAAAAATCCGGTTGCCCGCGCCGCGAACCATCTCGACGGTGTGGGCGAAGTTGCCTCGGATATTTTTTTTGTCGTCGGAGTGGGCGACCGTCACGTCGACGAGTGTCGAGGCCAGTTCCGCTTCTGGCTTGGCCTCGAACACGACTGGGAAGCGGTCGATGTTCGGTGGCATCTCGACGGCGTGCATCACGATGCCTGGCGGGAGATTTTCGGCCGCGAATTTCAGCGGGCCGCCGAAGTTGCCGCGCGTGACCTGCAGCACCGTGGCGATGCGGTTGCCCCGGGGCACCGGCATCATCTGGCGCGACTGCGTGTCCTGTGCGCGGTAGCGCGGGATGAATGTCGCCAATTCCGGAACGACCGGGTTGGCCTCGATCCGGTAAACGTAGTCCGCGCCGCCCTTGCCGAGGTGGTCGGTGACGCGGATAAAATGTTTGCCGTCGGTCGGTAGCGTCACGGTGACACGGCTGTCGGCACTACCGCCGCTGTCGTCGTTGCCCTGGATGTTTTTGCCGTCGGGGCCGTACACGTTAAGCACGCTGTCCAGCGGCGAGCGGATCGAGCGGGCGTGCACGCGCACGTTGATGCGCTGCCCTTTTTTTCCGTTGAACACAAACCAATCGACGTCGCCGTCCTTGTCGATGATGCCGTTGAACGCAAGCGGCAACGACGGCCCGGGGACGGGGACGTTGTTTCGGTTTTCGTTCGGCTCAGTCTCGAGGATATTCGGGAAGCCGGAGACACGGAAGGGGTTGGGCGACGTCGCGGAGAAGCCTCCGGCCTTCGCCAAGACGCCGAAGTTCGCATCCGGCTTGGCTGGGGCCGTGACGGTTTGGCCGGGCAGTTCGCCCTTTGCGCCGATGAAGTGAATCGCGGTTTTGGTGCCAGCCTGGCCGCCGGCGGGGAAGATTGCGCTTGGCCTCGGGAACTGGCCAACGTGCAACCGGTACCGGCTATTGCCACCGCCGCCGTACGAGCTGTCGCGCACCTCGATCCAGTAATCACCGTCGGCCGGCGCGACGATCGAGGCAAAACAATCTTGTAGGAGCAGCGGCGTGTCGTCTGCGGCGTCGAGTTCGAAACGCTTGGCGTCGAGGATGGCGATGTACGGGTCGAACAGCGTGTTGCTGAGCCGGATCGCCTCAATCTCGGCGCTGAGCACCTGGCCCTGCTTGGCGGTGACGCGGTAGTAATCCACGTCCTCATTTTGCACCGTGCCCTCGACGGTCGAGTTGATGGGGACGAGCTGCGGCGTGGCGAAGTCGTTGTTCGGTTCCTTCTCGCTGGCGTTGGGGAATTGGCTGACCCAAAACGTCTGCAGCGGGCTGATGCCGGTGGCGGTGACGAGGCGCAGCTTGTGTTCGCCCAGCGCGCAGTCGGCGGCGATCGCAATCATGGCGAGGGCTTCCTTCGGTTTTTTTGGAACCGGCTCGATCTTTTGCACCGCAAACCCGGGCGAGTAAAAAAGCACCTCGCGCACGTCTCCGAGCCGGTCGCCGATGAAGCGCACCTCAACCGTCGAGCCGCGCTGGCCGCCGCGCGGCAGGACGAGGCTCAGCCCCGGGGACGCCGCTTGGCCAATCGTAGCCAAGCCCAAGCCAACCGCAATGGCGGCGAACAGATTTTTGCTGTGGAAAAACATGGCGAACCAAGGGGTCAACCAAGCAATGCTTTGAGCACATTGCCGCCATTGACGATCTCGATCGGGCGGTCGCCGGGCGCCATCAACTCCTTGTCGCCGACGATGCCAAGCTGGTTGTACACCGTGGTCGTGAGGTCCTCGACAGTCAGCGGGTCTTCCTCCGGTTCCGAGGCGAAGGCGTTGGAGGCGCCGTACACCTGGCCCTCCTTGATGCCGCCGCCGGCGAGCAGCACGCTGAACACGCGCGGCCAATGGTCGCGTCCGTTGTTTTTGTTGAGCTTGGGCGTGCGGCCAAACTCGGACGACACCATCACCAGCGTGCTCTTCAACAGGCCGCGGTTGTCGAGATCGCGGATCAGCGTGGCGTACGCTTTGTCCAGCGCGGGAGCCTGCTGGCCGAAGCCGTTTTTGATGTCATTGTGGTGATCCCACCCGCCGTACGTCAACGAGACAAACCGCACGCCGGCCTCCACCAGTCGCCGTGCCAGCAGCATTCGCTGGCCCGCTTGGTTGCGTCCGTACTGGTCGCGCACCTTGGCCGGTTCCTTGTCCAGCGCAAACGCCTCGCGCGCCTCCTGAGAGCTCACGAGCTTGTAGGCTCCCTGATAAAACTCATCCATCGCGTCGAGCGCATCGGAGCTTTCCAGTTTGCGGAAGTGGTCATCGACGACTTTGAGGATGCCTTTGCGGCGCTCGAAGCGTTCCGGCGAAATGCCCTTGGGCAACGCGAGGTCGCGCACGGAGAAATTGCCGCTGGCCGGGTCGCTGCCCAGCCCGAACGGCCCGAAGGCGCTGCTGAGATAACCGCTCCCGGCGTGCTCGTTGGGCACGTTGGGAATGCAGACGTACGGCGGCAGATTTTTGCGCGAGCCGAACTCGTGCGACACCACACTGCCGATACTCGGATACTTGAGCGCCGGGCTGGGGCGGTAGCCGGTGAACATGTTGTGCGTGCCGCGCTCGTGGGCTGCCTCGCCGTGGGTCATCGAGCGGCAGATGGTGATCTTGTCCGCGATCTTGGCGGTTTCTTTGAACGTCTCGCCAAAGCGCACCCCGGCAAGCTTGGTGGCGATGTTCCCGCTTGGCCCGCGATACTCGAGCGGAGCGTACGGCTTGGGGTCGAACGACTCCTGGTGCGCCATGCCGCCCGGCAGGAAAATATGGATGACCGACTTGGCTTGCCCTTCCTTGCTTTCGTAGTTTTTCAGGGCCGCTTGGGCCTCCATGCGGAGCAGTTCCGGCAGGGCGAGGCCAAGGCCGCTCATCATTCCCACCTGAAGAAAATCCCGGCGTCCAAGCAGATGCCTAGCATGCAGGATTTCCGGATTGAGGTGCAGTTCCTTTTTCATGATCGACTCGAAAACTCCTTGGGGCCGTTAATAAATGGGATTCCCCACTTTGGCAACACTCAAAAATGACGGTTACGAGCTAAATATCTTCAACGAATTCAGCTGATCTAAAATGACTCCGGACTGAAGTTGACTTTGATTCTAGAATCGCATTCGGGATTGTATGTTTGAATTCAGAAACCGATGCCTTTGGTTTTGGTATGGATTCGGCAGAGGTACATGTCGGAGGTGCAGTAGAGCACCGAGCCGTCGTTGCCCCAGGCAACGTTGGCGATGCTTTCGCCTGTGACGAGGCGGCCGAGCAATTTGCCTTTGGGCGAGAGCACCAATACGCCGCCGGCGCCTGTGGCAAAGACATTACCTTTCGAATCGACTTTGAGGCCGTCGCCTCCGCTTCGGGGAATTCGATTGTCCTTGGAGGAATCGAAAAACGCTCTTGGTTCGCCAAGGCTGCCGTCGGTTTCCACGGGGAAGGCGCGCCAGACCGGATCGCTTCCGTCGCTATTGGCCACGTACAGTATTTTTTCATCCGGCGAAAAGCCGATGCCGTTCGGCCGGGACATGCCTTTGTACTGCACGGTCACGGTGCCATCTTTTTGCAACCGGTAAATGCCGCAAAAATCGATCTCACGCATCGAATCCTCGGCGCGCTTGGGCAACCCGTAAATCGGGTCGGTGAAGAAAATATCTCCGTTGTTTCGGATGGCCAGATCGTTCGGGCTGTTGAGCCGTTTGCCGTTCCATCGATCGGCAAGGGTGAGTTTGCCGCCGCCCTTGGTGACTACTGATATGCGGCGGTCACCGTGTTCGCACATCACCAATCGGCCTTGAGCGTCGAGGGCGAGTCCGTTGCTGCCGGGTTCGCGTCCGTAATCGGCAACGCCGGTGTAACCAGCCGGTTTCATGAATGTTGATGCGCCAACGCCTTCCTGCCATTTCATCACGGCATTATGTGGGATATCCGAAAAGAGAACGTATCCGCCGAACTTGTTGTTTTCCTCCGGCACCCAAACGGGCCCTTCCGACCAGTCAAAGCCACCGCAGAGGACTTCGATCTTGGCGCCTTTTGGGATCAGTTCATCCAGCGCCGAGTCAAACCGATCCACTCGCCCGATGTGTGCGAAGTTGGTGGTATTCTGTGCCGTAACCGTGCCGTGCAGGCAAACGAGGAGTAATACAGTAAAGATTTGTTTCATTTTCAAGTACTCGGAAAGAAGGCCATTGAGCATCGGCGCTGGCAGTAAGTCGAGTTTTTCCCGGGTGGCTGCGTCTGGCCAAGCGCTAGGCGGCGGGGCTTTCGGCGGCGTTGAGGTTCTGCCAGTGATACTCCTGAAGAATCGCCGAGTACAGCCGCCACACATGGCGTTCGCCTAAGGCTAGAAGAGCTCTTTTATTTTCATTGCTGAATAAACGGCAAGAACAATGCCAGCGATGCCGGCGGCGGCGCAGAGCAGTGTGAGCACGCCGAACACGATCGCTCGTGTCGAGTAACTTTTCTCGACTGCCGCGCCGCCCTTGTCGGAGACGATCAGCGGCATCGTGCCGTGTCGCAGTACCCAGCCGCCGCCAAGCCGCGAGGCGTCACCAAAAACATAGACCTCCTCGTTGAGCTCCAGCGCGGTCTCAGTGTATCTAAGCGTCTTGTTGAACATCCACCCCTCGGTCTTTTTGTTGTAACGCGTCTCGAGCAGTTGCTGCAAATCCGAGTCGGCGTCGTTCATGAAACCGGAACGAGAGAACCTGTCCTCTTCCACGACGAGCTTGATCTTGCTGGGATCCACCACGGCTTGGCCGGTCTCGTCCTTGACCAAAAACGGCAGCGTTTTCTCGTCCTTGATATACGTCACCCAGCGGTGGGTCGTGTGGCCTTTGCTGTTCGTGCTGGAGCGTCGCTGCTGGACGTGAAAGCAGTAGTGCACGCACTCTTGCTGTCGCCAAGGACTGGTCAGTGCTTCCTCGGAGGTGGCCGTGCGGCCTCGAATCTCCGCCGGGCCTTCAGTCAATTGCCCGATGGGACATGTCTCCGTGGCGCTCATTAGGTCGCGGGTTCGTTTCGCCTTTCGCCAAAAGTATCCAAACAATAAGGCGAGCAGCGGCCCGGCGATCAATAGGATATAAGCGACGACATTCGCTTCAGATTCAGCAAGTAGGATAATGGGGTAGGGAAGGTTCATGTGGTTATACCTTCAAAAATATTTTTTTGCGATAGAGATAATATAGCAGAGCTAATTTGAAGCAGAGCAGTGTGATAGCTAGCACTAATGGTCGGTGCTCGCCAGCGAGCATTGTAATCCCCTCGAATATGCTTTCATTTGTGTAGTCAAAATCAAAAAACTTGGGAGCCATGTATATGAGGATTGAGTTGGCCCCGATCACGGTGAAAAATAGCGTGCCCTTGCGGAATTGCCAGACATCGATCACGAGGTAAAACAGGCTCAATAGCAGCAGGCTCCACCCGGCGCAGTTTAGCACGAACGAACTGGACCACAGGTTTTTGTTGATCGGGAAGTCGATGTTCCACAACCACGCAAGGCCAAGGCACACAACGCCGGAGATCGCCATGAAGCGAGTTTTCTTCAACCCGTCGATATCGTTGCGTTTGAGCAACTGGCCAGTGAGACATCCCAGCAGCGCCGTGGCGATCGCGGGGATGACGGCGAACAGCCCCTCGGGATCGCGGACGTCCTTGTAAAGTTTCCCCGGCACGAGATGTCGGTCGATGTAGTCTGTCAACGTGTGGCCGGGGGTGAGATCGCCCGCACCGAATTCCGGCACGGGGATGAAGCGGAGCGCCGCCCAATAACCGACGAGCAGCCCCCCCACCCAGATTAACTGCGCACGCCATTGGCTGTTTGCGGCGATCAACGCGGCAAACATATAAGCCAAGCCGATTCGGCCGAGCACGCTGGCGTAACGCATATCTCCCCAACCCTCCGCGCTGGCCAGGTCGCGGCTCAACAGCCCGTTGTAAATGATGCCCAGCAATACAAGCGTCAGCCCGCGCTGGATGAAGTGCCGGTGCAGACTCGCCCGGCTGTCGCCCTTGGCCAAGCGGTTGTCGATTGAGTACACCGTAGATACCCCGGCGATAAACAGGAACAGCGGGAAGATCAGGTCGTAAGGCTCGAACCCGTGCCACTCTGGGTGATGCAGTCGATCCCTCAGCCACTCACTCGCTCCAACCGAAAACAGCGCGAGCAGTCCGACGATCACCGGCTTGCCGCCAATTAGCCAAAACATGTCAAACCCCCGCAATACATCCAAGCTCCTCAGCCGCTCGGGGGGTCCCTTCTTTTCCCATTTACTATTCTCTGACACGGCTAAAACTTGGCAAACTTGGCCAACCCGCGCAAGCGCAATGCATTGCTACGTAGCGGCAAGAGGCACACCGCTTGAGCAAGCGGCCGAAGGCGTCGCGGACAAGGTAACAAAACCTGTTGCGCTTGAGACGCAGTCTCTTTAGGGTCGCTTTTTGAGCTGATGGTATGTTCTTACAGTTCTTTGTCCGGCATGTGCGTGGGCTCCAGTGGCATGGTCGAAAGCATTCACTTGGAGTGTGCTGATTCGTGTCGACTTCGGGAGATGGGGTTTCTGCCGGGGGCGCGGCTGCGCTTGGTTCGACGAGCGCCGTTGGGGGACCCGATCGAGGTGGAGATCGGTGGCGCACACTTGGCGTTGCGGCATGCGGATGCGGCATTGATTCAAGTGAGGATCACGCCCGATGCCTGACAGCCAAGCCACCGCCATTCAGTCGCCGCTCATCGCGCTTGTGGGCAACCCGAACACCGGCAAGACGACGCTGTTCAACGCCTTGACGGGTCTCTCCCAAAAGGAGGCCAACTACGCCGGAGTGACGGTCGAGAAAAAGGAGGGCAACTGCTTCGACCAGCACGGCAAGCTGCTGCGATTCCTCGACCTTCCTGGCGCGTACAGCTTGAGCGCCAGCACGCCGGACGAAGCCATCCCGAGAGATGTGTTGCTCGGTCGCCGTGCCGACACGCCCAAGCCGGATCGTGTCATTTGCGTGGTCGATGCCAGCAACCTCGAGCGCAATCTCTACCTCGCGATGCAGGTGCTCGATCTGGGCATCCCGGCAATCGTCGTGCTGAATATGATGGACATCGCCGGGGCGCGAGGAATGAAAATCTCGGCGGCTAGTTTGGAGGAACAACTGGGTGTGCCGGTGATCCCGATGCAGGCCAACACGCGTCAGGGCATCGAGCGCCTGCGGATTACGTTGAGCCAAGCGGGGTTGCCCTTGGTCAAGCGGGGCGAGTACCCGGCGTCGCTGCGGGAGGCCTTGGCCAAGGCTCACGAGTTGCTGGGCGCGGGGGAGACGAATCCCGATAGCAACGCTCTCGCCGGGACGGTCAGCTTGATTTGCAGTCGGGAGCGGGACAACTCCGCTGCGCCCTGCATCGAGGCAGCCCGGGAACTCATGGAGCGGGACTGCCCCGGCTGGGAGGAGGATCTGGTCTCGAGCCAATACAAACGAATCGCCGAATTGACCTTTAACGCGATCGGGCAAACCCGAAGCGGCGATCCGACCCCGACGGACAAACTCGACCGCGTGCTGCTGCATCCGATCCTCGGCTGGTTGATCCTTGGGGGGCTGATGACGGCGTTGTTTGCCTCGATCTTCAGCGTGGCGGCGGTGCCGATGGATTGGATTGATGCCGGCTTCGGCTGGACCGCAGACTGGATCAAAACCTGGATGGCCGAGGGCGATTTGCGTGACTTACTGACCGACGGCGTGCTGGCCGGAGTGGGGAGTGTGCTGATTTTTTTGCCGCAAATTTTGCTTCTATTTTTCTTCATCGGCCTGCTGGAGGACACCGGTTACATGGCGCGGGTGGCGTTCATCATGGATCGGTTGATGGGCCTCGTCGGGCTGAACGGCCGCGCCTTTATCCCGCTGCTCAGCTCGTACGCCTGCGCGATTCCAGGAATCATGGCCACGCGCACCATCGCGAATCCGCGTGAACGGCTCATCACCATTCTCGTCGCGCCGCTGGCCAGTTGCTCGGCGCGGCTGCCGGTGTACGTGATGATGATTGGTGTGCTGCTGCCGGGCGGTGTCGGCGGCGTGTGGACGAAAGTCGCCTTCATGCTGGGGCTGTACGCACTGGGCACGGTGGGGATGTTTTTGTTCGCTTGGATCTTCCACCGCAGCCTCCGCTCCGGCAGTGGCTCGACGATGATTCTCGAGTTGCCGCCGTATAAGGTTCCGGCGCTGCGTGCGGTGCTGCTCCGGCTGTGGTCGAGGGCGCGGGTTTTCATCACCCAGGCCGGCACGGTTATCCTCGTGATCTCTATTTTACTCTGGGCCGCCACGAGCTACCCGAAACCGGACGCAGGCGACGACACCGACCGCCTCACCCAAAGTATCGCCGGGCAGCTTGGCAAACAGATCGAGCCGTTGATCGAGCCGCTGGGTTACGACTGGAAAATGGGCATCGGCCTGATCGCCTCGTTCGCCGCGCGGGAGGTGTTCGTCAGCACCATGTCGATTTTGTACCGCGCGGACGATCCTGGCGAGGAGGGCACGCGTCCCCTGCAAACCATCCTGCGCGAACAGAAGCGCGCCGACGGCAGCCCGTTGTTCAACACCAAAACTTGCCTAAGCATGCTGGTGTTTTACGTGTTTGCCATGCAGTGCATGGCCACGCTCGCCATCACGCGGCGCGAAACCAACAGTTGGAAATGGCCGATGTTTCAGTTCGGCTACTTGACAGTGACCGCTTATATGGCAGCGTTGCTCGTGTACCAGGGAGCTGGCCTCCTTGGTTACTGAGGGTCATGGACGGAGAATGGCAAACTTGGATCGTGCTCGGCATTGTCGCGCTCGCCGCCGTGTGGATGGCGCGCCGCTTCCTCGGCAAAGCCGATGGCTCATGCGGCGGAGGCTGCGACTGCCCGGGTAAAACCATCATCCCTAAGCGGGAGGAGTGACGCCCTCGCAGAAGCCGGGCGAATGCGTGGTTGAACGGGGGGATGGTTGCTTTTACTCTTCCGTCACACAGTGATGCGTTTTTTTCGATCTCTAAACTTGGATTGGACAGGGAGGACTTCGCTCGCACTCGCACTTGGATTGGTGACGATTGGCCAAGCGGCTGGGGCGGCAGCCAAGCGGCCGAACATTTTGTTCATTATGGCGGACGACCTCGGCTGGATGGACTTGGCCTGCCAAGGTAACAAGCTGGTTGAAACGCCGAACATCGACCGCTTGGCTAGGCAGGGGATGCGCTTCACCAGCGCCTACGCGGCGGCGCCGGTTTGCTCGCCGACACGGGCGGCGGTGCTCACCGGTCAGGCGCCGGCGCGCGTGCATATGACGTCGCATCTGCCCGGGCAATTTTTTCCGAAGGACAACCGGCCTCAGCCGGCGGACATGGTGCCAGCGATTGGCCCCGAACACATTACAATCGCCGAGCGGTTGAAGAAGGCCGGTTACGCGAACGCGTTTCTCGGCAAGTGGCACATCGCACCGAGCGCCGGGCCGCGGGGGAAGGTGGCGCCGGAGCATTCGCCGCTCAGTCAGGGATTCGACATCAATATCGGCGGCGCGTCGTACGGCGGCCCGCCGAGTTTCTTCTCTCCGTACCGCAATGCAACGCTGCCGGACGGCGAGCCGGGCGAGTACCTGCCCGACCGGTTGGTTGACGAGACGATCGATTTCATTCGCGACCACAAGGCCAAGCCGTGGATGGTGCACCTCTGGTTTTACACCGTGCACTGGCCGATGCAGGCACCGAAGGCGTTGCTGAAAAAGTATGCCGATCGCACCGGCCCCGGGCTGAACGACACGCGTTACGGCGCGATGATCGAGGCGATGGATCTGGCCGTCGGTCGGCTGCTGGCGTCGCTCGAGGCGTTGGGCTTGGACGACGAGACGCTGGTGGTGTTCACGAGCGACAACGGCGGCTTTGCGGGGGTGTCCGACTGCCGGCCGTTGCGCGAGTCGAAGGGGCACCTGTACGAGGGCGGCATTCGTGTGCCGATGATCGTGCGCTGGCCGGGGCGGGTGAAGCCCGGCACGCTCTCGGACGAGGCGGTGGTGAGCATGGATTTTTACCCGACATTCCTCGAGATCGCCGGTCTGAAGCCGACTATCGGCAAACCGCTCGACGGAGAGAGTCTGGTGTCGTTGTTTCAACAAACCGGCAAACTCAGGCGCGAGGCGTTGTTTTTTCATTTTCCGAACTACGCCTGGCACATGGATAACCGGCTGGGCGGCGCTGTGCGCGCGGGCAACCACAAGTTGATCCGCAACTACGATGACGGTTCGGTGGAACTGTACAACTTGAAGTCCGACCTGGGCGAAACGAAGAATCTGGCCAAGCGCCAACCGGAGATCGCCGCCCGCCTGAATCGCAAGCTTGGCCAATGGCTCGCTGACACCGGCGCATCGATGCCAAAGCCGCCGAAACCAAGGGGAAGATAGCAACAGCTGATTCGATGTTACTCCGCCGTTTGATATGTATGATTGCGTTTGGGCTGTCAGTGGCGCTTGGCCAAGCGGCGGCCAAGCGGCCTAATGTGCTGTTCATCGCGATTGACGACCTGAACGACTGGGTCGGCTGCCTCGGGGGACACCCGCAGGTGCGCACTCCGAACATCGATCGCCTTGCCAGGCGCGGTGTGCTGTTCAGCAACGCCCATTGCCAGGCGCCGATCTGCAATCCGTCCCGCGTGAGCCTGCTCACCGGCGTGCGGCCCTCAACCTCCGGCGTTTACGAGTTGAACCAACCGCACCACTTGTCGCCAGTGCTTAAAAATGCGGTGACGCTCCCGGCGCAATTCAAGGCCGGCGGCTATCACGCGCTCGGGCGCGGCAAAATTTATCACGGACGCTACAAGTATCCCGCCGATTGGCACGATTTTAAAACCACCGGCTCCGCCCGCAACCAGCAGTGGCGCACCAAGCCGGTGTCATCCGTCCCCGGGATTAAGGTGCGCGACTTCGGGCCGATTGATTTGCCGGAGGAGAAGTTCACCGATCTCGTCAACGCCCGCTGGGCCGCCGGGCAGCTCAAGCGCGATTTCGGCAAGCCGTTCTTTTTGGCGGTCGGGATTCGTCTGCCGCACGTGCCGCTCTACGCGCCGCGCCGTTTTTTTGAGAGGTATCCGGAGAAGGAAGTAAAACTGCCTGCGGTGCGCGAAGACGATATCGCCGACTTGCCGCCGGCCGGAATCGAGATCACTCGGTACATGTACGGCACGCCGATGAATCATAAGTCGATGCTGGCTTCCGGCAACTGGCACAACGCCGTCGCCGCGTACCTCGCATGCACCGAGTTTGTCGATCACTGCGTCGGCGTAATGCTCGACGCGCTCGACGCCAGCGATCACGCGAAAGACACGCTCGTCGTGCTGTGGTCGGATCACGGCTGGCATCTCGGCGAGAAGCAACACTGGGCCAAGCGCTCACTGTGGGGGGAGTCCACCCGCGTCCCGCTGATCCTTGCCGGCCCCGGCTTGGCCAAGGGCAACTGCACGCGGCCGGTTGGCCTGATCGACCTGTACCCGACGCTCAGCGAGCTTTGCGGCTTGGGCGCGCCGCCGCAAAAACTCGAGGGCCATTCGCTGGTGCCGTTGCTTCGGAGGCCAAGCGCGCCTTGGCCGCACCCGGCGCTCACGACGTTTCACCGAAACGACCACACCATCCGCACCGAACGCTGGCGCTACATCCGCTACGCGAACGGCGATGAAGAACTTTACGACTGCGCCGCCGACCCGCACGAGTGGGCCAATCTCGCGGCTAAGCCGGAGCATCGTGAAACCGTTGCCAAGCTTCGGCGGCAACTGCCCAAAGTGAACGCTGCTGCTGCCCCTGAGCGTCCGCCAGCACGCTGACAAACGCTGTGTCTATGGCACACCAGATGCGTGGACAGTGCGCGTATTGGTGAAAAACCGGTTTTCAATTACTTGAAACTGGGTATAAATCGCTCGGCACACGGGTTGCTGCATTTCTTGTTGCCACCGAAACTTGTCTAGTTTTGGTCTCGTACAAGGGAAAGGTTTTTGATGAACAAATTATTATACAGGGTAATCGTCGTCTGGGCTGGCTTGGCGGTATTCGGCGCGCGAGCGGATCAGGTTGTGATCAACGAGGTCATGTACAACCCACGCGGCGATGCGCCGGAATGGATCGAGCTATCCAATATAACCGCCACGCCGTTCGATGTTGCCGCCTGGAAACTACGGGGCGACGTTGAGTTGGATTTTCCTTCGTTCGACGGAAACGAGGCGGACGACGCGTTCCTTGGTCATTGGCAAAAGATCATCCTGACCAATATAGATCCAGGATCGTTTCGGCAACGTTATGGCATTCCTTCGGGTGTAAAGGTGTTCGGGCCGTGGGAGGGTAGCCTTCCCAACGATGGCGGTCGTATCATGGTGAGGGATAAAAATGGCGTACGGGTGTGTACGCTAAGCTACAGCGATCGCGGCAAGTGGCCGGTTGCTGCAGATGGGGCAGGGCACACGCTGGTGCTGCAAAACCCTGACCTTGTGGTGGACGACTGGCGTAACTGGTCGTTCAGCAAGCGGCCAGGTGGAACGCCTGGCGGCGATCCGGTGCTCGGTGTTGAGACTCCGGTGGCCAGCCCGGAGGTGAATCTGACATCTGGTATTGTGCTCCTCGATTATGGCGACCTTTGGAAGTACAATGACCAAAACAAAAATCTTGGAACGGCGTGGCGAAGAGCGACTTATAGTGACACCTCGTGGAAGTCCGGCCGTGGTCTGCTAGGATTGGAGAATTCCGCATTGCCTGATCCAGGAATCAAGACCGAAATCAATAAGGGCAG